>JAGLKH010000239.1 GCA_023141985.1 Flavobacteriaceae bacterium
TGTATTTATATGTTCAATGGTTACTTCTTTTGCATGATCTATTGTTATGGATTTTTCGTTATGAAAAAAATCGCCTTCAGACATTGTAGCTACATGAGTTTTAGAACTTGAACTCCATGCTCCCATTGAATGAGGATTCTTTTTTGCGTAATTTTTAACTGCTTTAGGAGCTCTACGATCAGAATTTCCTTCTCGTAATACAGGGTTTACAGCACTTCCTTTAATTTTATCATAACGTGTTTTAATGGCTTTTTCATTATCACTCTCTGGTTCGTCAGGATAATTAGGTAAATTATAGCCTTTAGATTGTAATTCTTTAATGGCTTCTTTTAGTTGTGGAATGGATGCACTAATATTTGGTAATTTAATGATATTTGCTTCAGGTTTTTTTACGAGTGTTCCTAATTCTGCCAGGTCATCTGTTACTTTTTGATTTTCGTTTAAGAAATCAGAAAAATTTGCTAAAATTCTTCCTGAAAGTGAAATATCTTTTGTTTCAATATTTATTCCAGACGATCTTGTAAAAGCTTTTACTATTGGTAAGAAAGAATAGGTTGCTAAAGCAGGAGCTTCATCGGTTTTTGTGTAAATTATCTTTGACATTTAGAGACTTATTTTAATTTTTTTGAGTATGAATAGACTAATAATTATAGTCCAATATTTTGTGTTGTAAATATACAAAATTAAATAGTGGAATGTATCAATTATAGATGAAGTAATTTGGGATATTAGCTATAAAAATAAGCTCTAAAAAGTAACTAAAAAACAAAAGCCATATCACTGTAGAATTAACTACTCTGACATGGCTTTCTTTGACATAGTTCTTCGTGACCTATTTAACTTTGCAGCTAACTTCAAATGGTTGAATTTTCATCTACCATTCTTTTCGGTTCAAGTTTCCCTATCTCAATGAAACATTTTGTGTTGTAACTTTCAATATGCATTGACCTGTTACCAAAATATTCCAGTTTAATTGTTTTCCTTGATCCTTTATCACTTGTATTTCGTTTTCACAACCTACAACCTTTAAAGCATTGCTTCTTTTATTTAGGTTTCACTTTCGATCCTGCTAATTTTAGAAACTTTCTATCTTAATAGTTTTCCGTCTGCCTAAACATACAGTACTTTTTAAAATGTCATGATTTCTCGGTTTACACATGCATACACATGGTACCTCAAAACCTCAAAAAACAATTATATAAAGAACGTTACTTTATTTAGAATTAAATTTAAATTTATTCTTTCGAATAAAACCAACCGAAGTCGTTATTAATTCTTTTGCTAATATATAGCAAGAATTTAAAAATGCAAGTTTTTCCGCTAATTAGATATTAACCATTTATAAACTATACTTATTAACTTTTGTTAATAAAAAAGCCCTGTTTTTAATTTTTTTAAAAACAGGGCTTTTTGGATTACTACTCAAGTAGTAGTAAACAAATCTATTTATGTCTACTTTCTTTAATTCTGGCTTTCTTACCGGTAAGACCTCTAAAGTAAAAGATTCGTGATCTTCTAACCTTACCTCTTTTATTAACCTCAATTTTTTGTAAAGCAGGCATGTTAATTGGGAATATACGCTCAACGCCAATGATACCAGACATCTTTCTAATAGTGAAAGTTTCAGAACTACCAGTTCCTCTTCTTTGTAAAACAACTCCCCTATAAAACTGAGTACGTGTTTTATTTCCTTCTTTAATTTCGTAATACACAGTAATTGTGTCTCCAGCTCCAAACTCTGGTAAGTCTTTTCTTGTTACAAATTCGTCTTGAACAAATTTTACTAAAGATTCCATATCTTTAAATTTAAAAAAATTAATTCGAAACAACATTCACGATTCTCGCCAGAGGTTAACCCGAAATTGGCTGCAAAGATAATTAATAATTAATAATGCACAATTAATAATTATATTTTTTTAGCCTTCCTTTTGTTCTTTAAAAGTCAGGTTATTATTAGTGATTTTGTATTTTAAATTATAGATGAGTTTACTCATCGAGTAGGTCAGGGCGTCGCTCTTGAGTCCGTTTATAAGCTTGTTTTTCTCGCCATTTTTCTATTTCAGGAAAGTTACCACTAAACAATACATCAGGTACTTTTAATCCTTTATACTCTCTTGGTCGTGTATAAATTGGAGGAGCTAGTAAATTGTCTTGAAAAGAATCGGTTAGTGCAGAGGTTTCATTTCCTAGCACTCCGGGAATTAATCGTATTATAGCATCACAAAGTACTGCTGCACCAAGTTCTCCACCTGACAACACGAAATCACCTATAGATATTTCACTTGTTATAAAAAGGTCACGAACACGTTGATCTACACCTTTATAATGTCCACAAAGTATGATTAAATTATCTTTTAATGATAATTGATTTGCAATGCCTTGATTAAGTTTTTCTCCATCTGGTGTCATGTAAATGATTTCATCGTATTTTCTTTCCAATTTCAACTTTGAAATACATTTATCAATAGGTTCTATCATCATAACCATGCCTGCGCCTCCTCCAAATTGATAATCGTCAACTGATTTGTAATTATCAGTCGTATAATCTCGTAAATTATGAAAGTGAATTTCAACCAATTTTGCATCTATAGCTCTTTTTAAAATAGAAGCTTCAAATGGACTTTTTAATAATTCCGGTAAAACAGTTATAATATCTATTCTCATCAGTAAAATATGTAAGGTGCAAAGATGCGAAGAATCTTTTTAAGATGATAATTCATCATTGGTCCAAAAATACTGTAAGTCCGGATCTTTTTCCCAGCCTAAACTTTCATATAAATGTTGTGCAGGGTTTGATGTTTCAGTTTGTAAGCCTAATCCTTTATAATTATTGTCTCTGCATAATTGCTTAGCTTTATTTAATAATGCAGCTCCTATACCTGATTTTCTATAATTGGTATCAACATAAAGATCGTTTAAAATGTAAATAGGCTTCATAGATACTGATGAGAACGAATGGTACAATTGTGTAAAACCAACAGCTTCATTATTTATAAATGCTAAAAAAATTATAGAATCTTTGTTTTTTAATCGTTCGAATAAAAATTGTTTTGCAGTTTTTTTGTCTGAAGGCTGTCTATAAAAAATGCGATAGGCATCAAAAAGTGAAACTATTAGATCAAGGTGTTCAATATGTGCTCTAACTATATTCAT
>JAGLKH010000024.1 GCA_023141985.1 Flavobacteriaceae bacterium
GTTATCGGGACTGCCACGAGGATAGTTGGTTTCAAGAAATTCTTTATTTCCATTTATAGTTTTTCTTTTTTGCTTGAGTTTTTATAGCATTTATCATTGCATTTTCTAAGCCATTGGAGTTTCCTATTTGTTTTTCTTCAATATAAGCTCTTCGCTGTTTGTTTAGCTCTTGAATTTTTTTTTGAATACCCTCACGCTCATTACTTTTTATCTTAATATAGGCTTTAATTTCTTCAGGAGATTTTCCTTTAAGCTCTGTGGGTAATTCAGTTTCTTTTAATTTTTCAACGACCACTTCTTCCATTTCTATAGCATCAACTAAATCCCATTTTGAGTTTTTATATAAGTAAGAACTTTTACTTATCGTTCTCCCCACAGCATTAGCTTTGCTGTAATTTGATGCATTATCGTCTTGAACTTCTTGTAGTGCAATTTTTTCTTGCCCATAATACCCATAGGAAACATAAGTTTTATTAAGCTTCCTGTTTAGTATTAATATGGCATCATCATAAGGCGAAGCAATATGTACAGTTGCCTGATTATGGTTTATAGACATATAATCACCATGTGTTAAATCGGCTCCATCTTTCCAAAATCCAGAGACACCTTGATTAAAATCGCCACAAAAAATGGTGTTTACAGTCACGCCTTTTTCACTGGCATTTACAGCAGCATCTTTATAATGTATTCTGCCTTGAGTAAAAGGTTCATTTCCTGCAATGAAAATAAGTTTTAAATCATCAGGATTATTTCCCCAATTTAATTGGTTTAATGAGGTTTGAATAACCTGGCCACAATATTCGTTTCCACCATTAGTGGTGAGCGAAAACAACCCTTTTGATATGTCGTCTAAATCGTCACTAAAAGCTAATACTTGACGTATATAGCCTACACTGGAGCTTAAGCCATCATTGCCATATTCGTATAAAGCAATGAGTAAATTAGGGTTTTGGTTATTGCATTTTGCGTAAGAAAGTTCATTTACAATTTCCCAAAGCTGTGCCTTGGCTTGGTCTATTAATCCATCCATACTATTGCTGGTATCTAATAATAGTGCCACTTTAATAAACTGTTTGCTTGGTTTGTGAATGCTTGTTTGTGCAAGAACATAATTCTTGTTGTCAGTTTTACTGTTAGCGTTACTCGTTAAGAAGCAAACTAAAATTAGTAAAAGCAGGCTTGTTTTTAAATGTATTTTCATAGTATTTATTTATAGCATAAATGTATGAGCATCTTTTTTGCTAAAAAAAGTGAAATGAGTAAACGGATAAGATGAATGAGTAAACGAGTAGTATCAATTAGTGAAAGTGCTAATTTTATATAAGAGCGATGCGTTTTAGACTTAAGCCCATTTTATTTTATCAAGTAAAGTATGTAAGTTTACCACAATCAATTAAAATGAAAGCATTACATAAACAAATAATTTTTGGAATTCTATTGTTAGTTTCTTTACCTGGAATCTCTCAGGAAAACAGGGATGAAAAACGACAATTAACATTTATAGTTAGAGGTTCAGTTTTAGAAAGTGACACTTATAAACCTATACCAAAAGTTAATATAGAAGTAAATGGGGGTGCTTACACAACCACAGACTCCCAGGGCGATTTTATTATAGAAGTAAAAAAAGGAGATGAATTAGTTATTAAGCATCGCGATTTTGAAACTGTGTATTATATTATTCAGAATAATGAACGTATTAAAGTAGAAGTTAGGCCTAATCGATCGTTAAATTCTAATAGTAAATTGTTTAAAACGAATCCAGGTCTTTTTAATTCATTGATAGATTCAGCTGACACTTATTTAAAAAATGATGCCGACAAAAGTATTCAATTTGCAACTGAGGCATTTGCGCTTTCAAGTTCAACAAAACAAAATGCAGAAGTATATGAAACTTTCGGAAATGTTTATTTTGAATGGAAGCAGTATGATTTGGCGGTTACAAATTATAGAATAAGTCTTCAAAACGTAGAATCGAATGATGTTAAATTAAAACTTGCAAAAGCCTATGGAGCTAATAAGAATTACCAAGAGAGTATAACAGTTTATAATGATATAGAAAAGCAAACATTATCTAATTGGCAATTAACTATTCTGTATGAAGGCTTAGGAGATGTATATTATAATATAAAAGATTATGTTGCTTCTATTAATGCTTATAAGGAAGGCCTGGAAGTAGCTCAAAAACATTTAATAACACCCAAGATAACCGATTTAAATTCGAAAATTGGTCAAGCCTATGACGCTAGTGGTGAGTTAAAAGAAGCTGAAGATTACTATGGAGTTGCTCTAAATTTATCTTTAAAAGAAAACAAAAAAAGAGCTGTAAAAGAGAAGGTTAAAGTAGCCGATTTTCAAAATAATATTAGAGATTATGAAGATGAAATTGAATTGCGTAAAGAAGCTTTACAAGACATAGAAGAGATTGAAAAAGATTCAATGTTTGATAATGAAAGCGCTTTAACGTCGCAAAAGCAAAATTATAAAATTGGTACAGCATATTTTTTGCAAAAGAATTATGATAAAGCAATTCCATTTCTAGAAAAAAGTATTGATGAAGCCGATAGTAAAGAAGATTTAGTAGTGCAAAAAGATGCTACCAGAAAACTATCTGAAGTTTATCGTGATGCAGGAAGTTATAATAAAGCACTTAAAACGTATCAGGCTTATGTAGTTTTGGTAGATAAAGTGTATTCAAAAAAAGAACAAGAAATATCTCAGGCAGCACGTTTTAGACGCGATCTTGCCACAAAACAAAGTCGAATTACAGGATTAGAAAGTGATAGAGCATTATCGGAAAGTAAATACCAGCTAACCAAAGAACGAAATATTCGTCAACAGCTTATTATTTATTCACTAATAGTAGGCTTACTATTATTACTTGTTGCGGCTTACTTTATGGTAAAAAACATAAAACATCAAAAATTAACTAATAACATGCTGGCATTAAAGTCTTTACGAAGTCAGATGAATCCACACTTTATTTTTAATGCTTTAAATTCTGTAAACAGTTTTATTGCCAATAATGATGAACGAACAGCAAATAAATATTTATCAGATTTTTCGTTGTTAATGCGAG
>JAGLKH010000240.1 GCA_023141985.1 Flavobacteriaceae bacterium
AGATTCTGAAACAAGTTCAGAATAAGCGATTTACACATTTTTGTTATACAAAAAAGGTTCTCTGCTTAACTTGTTCCTTTTTGCTTATTGAGCTCGTCTTGCAACTGTCGTCTTACTATTTGTTCACGCTCAAGAGCATTTCGTCTATGCTCTTCAAATTCTTCTTCAATATCTGTTAAAGCATTTTTTGCTGCTCTTGTTACAGAGTTACTCTTTTTAAACTTGTAAACAAACAATAATAAGAGTACAAATAATGCAGCAATAATGAGCCACATTAATATATTGTAATTAGTTTTACTCATTTGTAATCCAAATAATGCCATATTGTTTTTTTCGTTATTAGTCTTATTTAAATTATTTTGAGTATCGGTAAGATTAGCTTTTAAACCTGAAATCTCATTAGCTTGAGAAGCTACAATTTTTTGAGTATCTGACAAGTCTTTTTTTAGTGCTTTTATAGAGTCTAATGTATGGGATTTTAAAGTGAGCATCATTTGTCTCTTAATCACCTCATAAGATTGCCCTTTTTCATCTCTCCAATTGCTGGATTTTTTTATTACAAATTCAAATTGATTATCAATAGTACCCTCATTTAAAGAAAGTGTAGTCTTATCACTTTCAGTTTGTGCATTTATTGTTAAAGCGAAAAGTGATGCTAATAATAGTAATGTCAAAAATTTAAGATTACCCATTTTAAGATTGATTGTTTTAGTTGGTTAATTTTTACGAAGTTATAAAATATTGTTTAGTAATATTGATTTATTCTATAAAAAACCTCACAATTTGTGAGGCTTTAATATATACGATGAATTATTTCTTTTAGATGTTTTATCTACTACTAATAATAAGTGTATCGTCTTACTCTGGCTATATACTTTGCAAGTCTGATTACTTGATGACTATAACCATATTCATTATCATACCAAATATAAAGGATTATGTTTTTGCCGTCATCTCTAACAATAGTCGCTTTACTATCGTAAATCGCAGGTGCAGAACTGCCTACAATATCGCTGGATACTAATTCATCACTTAATTCGTATTTAATTTGTTCAACCAAATCGCCTTCTAAGGCATGTTTTTTCATTACAGAATTTACAGCATCAATCGAAGTTTCTTTTTCTAAATCAAGATTTAAAATAGCTAAAGACCCATTAGGAACTGGAACTCTAATAGCGCTAGAAGTAAGTTTTCCTTCTAATGAAGGTAATGCTTTGCTAACTGCTTTTCCTGCTCCTGTTTCTGTAATTACCATATTTAGACCAGCAGCTCTACCACGCCGATATTTCTTATGAAAATTATCTACTAAATTTTGATCATTAGTATAGGCATGTATGGTTTCTAAATGCCCGCTTTTTACACCAAAAGAATCTTCTATAACTTTTAAAATAGGCGTTATTGCATTTGTAGTACATGACGCAGCAGAAAAGATATCAATTTTATCAGGATTATTTTCAAATTGATTTACACCATGAACAATATTAGGCACACCTTTTCCCGGAGCAGTTAATAAAACTTTATCGACTCCTTTAGAAGATAAATGCCGACTCAAAGCTTCTTTATCTCTAAATGCTCCAGTATTATCAATAACTAATGCATTATTGATACCATAAATTGTATAATCTATTTCTTCAGGAGCATTTGCAGAAATAATCTTAACAGTTGTCCCATTAATAATGAGAGCATTGTTTTTAGTATCTCCAATTACAGTTCCAGAAAACTCACCATGAACAGAATCGTTACGCAATAAAGAAGCTCTTTTTTCTAAAACAGTTTCGTCAATGGCTCCACGAGTTACAATAGCTCTTAAGCGTAACTGGCTGCCTTTGCCGGTTTTAGACATCAACTCACGAGCTACAAGACGACCAATTCTACCAAAGCCATATAAAATTACATCTTTTGGTGTTATACTGTTTTTATTATTATCGTTTATCAGCTTATCAGACACAAAACCGATAGCGTCATTATATTTGTCGTCTTCTAAATGAAATTCATAAGTTAATTTACCAATATCTAGTTTAGCAGGAGGAATGTCTAGAGTTTTAATGGCTTGAGCAATTTCTACTGAGTCGAAAATAGAGATGGGTTTTTGCACAAATTCTCTAGCGTATTCGTGAAGGTTTAAAATTTCGCTAACATTACGGTCAATTAATTGATTTCTAAAAAGGACCAATTCTATTGACTTGTCATACCAAAGGTCGCTCACTATTTTAATAAATTCTACAGTTGCCCTTCTACGATCCGCTTGTAATGCTAATTGATTTTCATAAGTTTCTATAAAACTCATTGGGATTTAGTTTAAAATGTTGTTTGATTTTTTTTGCAAAAATAGAACATTTCAAACGTTTACGTAACTAAATTTCAGTAAAAAATAAAACCCTCAAAACCTGGTTTTGGTAGAGGGTTCTTTATACTATTTTTATGTTAATTATTTGAAATTGTATCGCTCTTTTTCTCCTTTGCTATTTATGAGTTCAATTCTTAAAGGATCATTGCTAGAGCGATTACCTAATATTTTTTCAACATCTTCAACAGAAGATATTTTTATATTATTAATTGCAGTAACTATATCTCCTTCTTGAATTCCATTTTTTTTCCAATAATTTTGATATTGACCATTTAATCGAGATATTTTTAATCCATAACCAGTTTTGTGTTTCTTTAATTCACTTATAGGAATCTCTTTTAGTACACCAATAATAGGAAAAACAATAATCTCGTTCTTTAAAAGTTTTACTGGAATAATCTCTTCATCTCCTTCTCTTAAAACGGTTACTTCTATAATATCGTTAGGGCGTTTGGTGTTTAAAAAACCTTTTAAGTCTGAAAATTTCGAGATTTTTACATTGTCTAATTGTTTAATAATGTCACCAGACTTTAAACCCGCTTTATCTGCTCCAGAATCTTCTATTATCTCGCTGATATAAAATCCTTCAGTTTGATCTATACCTAGTTCTTCAGCAGTTTCACTATTTAATGAGCCTCCAGTTATACCAAGTATTCCGTTTTGAACGTTTCCGTATTCCATAATATCTTCAACAACCTTTTTAGCAATATTACTTGGTACAGCAAAAGAATACCCAACATAATTGCCTGTCTGCGAAGTGATAGCAGTATTAATTCCTATGAGATCACCGTTTGTGTTTACCAATGCTCCACCAGAATTTCCTGGATTTACAGCAGCATCAGTTTGAATAAACGATTGTGTGTTCCCTCCTAATAAATCTCTGGATTTTGCACTAATTATCCCAGCAGTTACAGTAGAAGTCAGATTAAATGGATTACCAACGGCTAAAACCCATTCCCCAATTTTTGCATTGTTACTATCAGCAAATGTGGTGTAAGGTAAAGGTTCGTCAGCATCAATTTTTAGTAATGCTATATCCGTTTTTGGGTCTGTACCTATAAGTTCAGCCTCATAGGTTTTATTATGGTTTGTTGTAATTGAAATAGATTGAGCACCTACAATAACATGATTATTAGTAATAATATAACCATCAGGTGAAATAATTACACCAGAGCCCGTCCCTATTTGTTGGCGCTGAGAACGTCGTCCGTAAAACAAATCTTCTATTGTCATATGTCCAGAACTTATTGTAGTGTTTTTTACATGTACAACAGTATTTATAGTTTTTTCGGCAGCAGTAGTAAAATCAATATTTACTGAAGATGTAAGATTAGTATTTGTTGCATTATACTTTACAGGAATTGCTATAGGAATTGAATCTGAAGTTTGTGATAATGTAATGTTATTATCTTTTTCAATAAAGAGCTTATAAGCACTTAAAGTTAAAACACCACCTAATGCTGAAACTAATACTAAGGTTAAAATCTTTTTCATTTTATTGTTTTTAATATTACTAACTAACGATTAAAATTAAAAATTTATTGAATGAACTATTTAACTTTAACTACTATTTAACAATGCAAATACTCTTATATATTTTTATATTTGCTTTTTACTATGAAGCATACATTTTATAAATATCAAGGCACAGGAAATGATTTTGTAATTATTGATAATAGACAAAACATTTTCGATAAAAATAACACAAAGTTGATAGCGCATTTATGTGACAGACGTTTTGGCATTGGCGCTGATGGATTAATATTACTTGAGAATCATGAAGAAGTTAATTTTAAAATGATTTATTTTAATGCTGATGGGAATGAGAGTTCAATGTGTGGAAATGGGGGGCGATGTATTACAGCTTTTGCGAATTTTTTAGGAATTATTAATAATAGTGCAACTTTTGAAGCTATAGACGGTTATCATAATGCAATAATCGAAGAGGATGTAATAAAACTTCAGATGCAGGATGTAAAAGGGATTCATAATACTAATCAATATGTGTTATTAGATACAGGTTCTCCACATCATGTAAAATTAAGTAAGGGAATTGAGTCTTTGGATGTAAAACAAGAAGGTGCAAAAATCCGTTATGGTAAGCTTTATAATCAAGATGGTGTTAATGTGAATTTTGTTGAGAAAATCGATACTGAAACTTTTACAGTACGTACTTATGAGCGTGGCGTAGAAAACGAAACTTTGTCTTGTGGAACAGGTGTAACTGCTGCTGCAATCGCTATGCACTATATTGGAGAAACGGAGAAAAACTGTATTACATTAAATACTAAAGGAGGCAATTTAAAAGTTTCTTTCGAAAAGCAAGGCGATTCCTATGTTAATATATGGCTAATTGGTCCGGCAATTCAAGTTTATAAAGGAGACATAGAATGGTAAATTTAAAAGGAAAACATATTTATTTAAGAGCATTAGAGCCAGAAGATCTAGATTTCATCCATTCTATTGAAAATGATGAAAATATTTGGGAAATTAGTAATACTCAAACACCATACTCTAAGTTTTTAATTAAACAATATTTAGAACATGCTCATAAAGATATTTATGAAGTTAAGCAATTGCGTTTGGTCATTTCAAGTTATAAAGATGAGCCATTAGGTATGATCGATATTTTCGATTTTGATTTTAAAAACAATCGTGCGGGAATAGGAATTTTAATAAAAGAAGCTAAAGACCGAAAAAGAGGTTTTGGCTCCGAAGCACTTAAATTATTAATAGATTACTGTTTCGATCATTTGTTTTTGCACCAGTTATATTGTAATATTTCCGAAGATAATGAAGTCAGTATTAATCTATTTATTAATCATGGATTTAAAAAGGTAGGATTGAAGGAAGATTGGAATTTGGTAAGTGGAACCTATAAAAATGAATATTTATTTCAACTCATAAACACTAATGTACTTTAAAAAAATATTTTTTGCTGTTGCAATGATTGGGCTTGCCATTTGTGCTTATTTTGCGTTTTTTGTTTATAGAGCAATGTTCTCTCCTAATACTACTTTTAACAATGACGAAGCATATATTTATATTTCTTCAGATGCAGGCTATGACCAGGTTAGGGAAAGTTTAATACCACTTTTAAGAGATATTAAAACATTTGATGCGTTAGCAGCAAGAAAAAAATACACTGCTAATATTAAAGCCGGAAAATTTCTGATTAAAAAGAATATGACAAATAATGATATTATTAATTCTATAAGAAGCAATAATATCCCGGTTCGAGTATCCTTCAATAATCAAAATTCTTTAGAGCAATTAGCAGGAAGAGTTGCTCAACAAATTGAAGCAGACAGCTCTTCACTTATTAACATAATGCGTGACACATTATTTTATAAAGAAAACAGCTTTTCAGATCAAACAGTTTTAGGCATGTATTTGCCTAATAGTTATGAGTTATTCTGGAATACTACAGCTGAGGATTTTAGAAATAGAATGCTTAAAGAATACAAACGATTTTGGAATGAATCAAGATTAAATCAAGCTAAAATTATAAATTTAGATCAAGATCAAGTCATGACCTTGGCTTCAATTGTATATGAAGAATCCAAACAAAAAAGTGAACAGACAAGAATTGCAGGTGTTTATTTTAACCGATTAAAAAACAAATGGCCTCTACAAGCTGACCCAACTTTAAAATTTGCAGCGTATCAATTACCAAAATATAAGAATACTATTATTAGACGTGTGTTAAATGAACATAAAGATATAGATTCTCCATATAATACCTATAAAAATATTGGTCTTCCACCCGGTTTAATTACGATGCCTGATATATCTGCAATTGAAGCGGTTTTAAATTATGAAAAACATAGCTATTTTTATTTTGCTGCTGATGCTCAAAAGCCGGGGTATCATAAATTCGCAAAAACGTTAACTCGTCATAACCAAAATGCAAGAGATTACCAGAGGTTTTTATCTAAGCAAGGTATAAAAAGATAGTTTTGAATTATCAACCCAAATATTTTATCATTTTTTTGTTAATAGGAATATCATCCTATGCACAATTGGATACAAGCAATTTTTTTAAACCGAGTGACACTTTAAACAAACCCAGGCGCAATGCTATAATAATTTCGGAAGCTTCATTAGCTACATTATCATTAATAGGACTTAATGAACTTTGGTACAACGACTTTCAGCGTTCTGGTTTACATACTATAGATGATAGTAATGACTGGCTTCAAATGGATAAATTTGGACATGTGATGTCTTCATATTTCGTAGGTAGGCTGGGAGCAGATGTGTTAAATTGGAGTGGTGTTAGTAAAAAAAATCAGCTTATTTACGGTTCTACTTTAGGGTTTACATTTTTAACAGCTGTCGAAATTTTTGATGGTTATTCTAAAGAATGGGGATTTTCTTGGTCAGATATTGCATCTAATGCAGTAGGAACAGGATTGTATGTTGGTCAAGAATTATTATGGGAAGAACAACGTATTGTCGTTAAATATTCATTTCATAGAACTAAATATGCCGAATTACGACCAGATAAATTGGGTGAGAATTTTTTTCAAGAAGTCTTGAAAGATTATAATGGACAAACGTATTGGTTAAGTACCAATTTATATTCCTTCTTTAAAGATAGTAAAATACCTAAATGGTTAAACCTTGCATTAGGTTATGGTGCCCATGGAATGTTGACCGGAACAAACGAAAAAATTGATGCTTTTTATCCTGATCAGGATAGAATTAGGCAATATTACTTGAGTTTAGATATAGATTTAACTAAGATTAATACTAAATCTAACCTGTTAAAAACAGTTTTTAGTGTACTAAATATGATTAAAATACCACTGCCAACTATTGAATATAATAGCAAAAACAGGGTTGTATTTCGTCTGTTCTACTTCTAAAAAAGACATTTTAACGATTAATTTTGAAATATTAAAAAAAAAGTCTAATTTTGCACGCTGAAATTTGAAGCCCCAAAAATCGAATTTTAAGGTTTCTGAAAATCAGTGATATGTATAAAAATATAATATCTTATTCAGTTATTCCAGTTGTAGTTTTTACAGCATTTTATTTTGCTTTAAATACTAACAAAACTTTGGACATGGACATGTATTCTATTAAAGGTTTAGAACTTGATTATACAGTGACCAATGAAACTAATCATAATGAAACTACTGAAAATGTATTTGATTATAAAAATTGTATTTCAAGTCCTAATCTTGGTAAATCTTTCGTTGGATTTAAAGAAGCTTTAGCGTTTAAAGAATCTCGTGGTAATTATTTTATTGTTAATACTTATGGATATTTAGGAAAATATCAATTTAATAAGAACACTTTAAAATTAATTGGAATTTATAATACTAATAAGTTTTTATCAGATCCAAAACTTCAAGAAAAAGCTTTTATTGCAAATACAGAGCGTAACAAATGGATTTTACGTAGAGATATAAAGCGATTTGTAGGAAAACAAGTTGGTGGAGTACTCATTACTGAATCAGGAATTTTAGCTGCCGCACATTTAGCAGGGCCCGGAAGTGTAAAAAAATTCTTAAGAAGTTACGGTGCTATTGGTTTTTCTGATGCTTATGGAACTACTATAAGAAATTATATGAAAAGGTTCTCTGGCTATGACACTTCTTTTGTAGTGCCCAACAGAAAAGCAAAAGCTTAATTCATAAAAATCAAATTAATCTTTTTGGATAATAAAAATTGTAGGTCTTTTATGTAGATCAACAGTTGTGTGTTTCCATTCTTTAACTGTTTTAGTTTTTATGTATTCCGTTGGTAAAGTAATATCACAGGCTACACAAATTCTTGTATGTTCATTTAGTGAAGCACAGATATCTTCTAACATTTTATTGTTTCGATAAGGCGTCTCAATAAATATTTGAGCCTGTTTTTTCTCAAAAGACAGGCGTTCAAGTTTTTTTAATGAAGATTTACGTTCAGATTTTTCAATGGGTAAATAACCATTAAAAGCAAAATTTTGTCCATTCATTCCAGAACTCATAAGAGCGAGTATAATAGAAGATGGACCAACCAAAGGCACAACTTGTATCTCTTTTTGATGTGCAATTTTTACAATTTCTGACCCTGGATCAGCAATTGCAGGGCATCCAGCCTCAGATAGTAACCCAACGTTTTTTCCTTCTAAGCAAGCATTAAGATAACCCGGTAATTCATTCTCTTTAGTGAATTTATTTAAAATGCTAATTTTTAATGAAGACTGAGATTTATTAGAGCTTATTTTTTTTATAAAACGTCTTGCCGATTTTTCGTTTTCAACAATATAATAATCCACGTTTTCAATTATTCTTTTAATTGAAATTGGTAAAACCTCTAAAGGAGCATTGTCACCAAGGCGTGTTGGTATGAGATATAATTTTCCTTTAGCGTTACTCATTTTAGTTTGTTATTAATTTATTTGCAATTACTGTACACACATTATCTAATAATTGATATACATTTTCAAAACCTTGTTTACCACTAAAGTAAGGGTCAGGAACATCTACAATTGACGAATCATTCAATTCATCAAGAATTAGTTTAACTTTAGCTACGTCTTCGGTATTTCTAGCCAAATTAATTATATTATTAAAATTCGAACTATCCATTGCATAAATATAATCGAATGTATCAAAATCTGAAGTAACGAATTGCCTTGCTCTTTGGTCAGTTAGGTCAATGCCTTTTTTTTTAGCAATTGTTATTGAGCGATTATCAGGTTGTTCACCAATATGATAATTCCCAGTACCAGCAGAATCAATAAAAAAAATATTTTTCGGAAGCTTTGATTTTAAAATGCCCTCTGCTAATGGTGAGCGACAGATATTTCCAAGGCAAACCATTACTATTTTAATCATTTTTTAGAAAAAATTAAATCGACAGTTTTTTTGAAAGGTCTTCAACGTATTTTCTAAATTGTTTATCGGTTGAAGATAAATTATTTACTGTTTTACATGCATGGAGCACTGTAGCATGGTCACGTTTTCCTATTTGAGAACCAATGCTGGCCAATGATGCTTTAGTGAATTTTTTAGCAAAGAACATGGCTAACTGTCTTGCTTGAACGATGTGGCGTTTTCTTGTTTTAGATTGAAGTGTGTCCACGTCCATTTGAAAATAATCTGAAACTACTTTTTGAATATAATCAATAGAAACCTCGCGTTTTGTGTTTTTAACAAACTTCTCTACGATTTCTTTAGCAAGGCTAATAGTAATCTCTTTTTTGTTAAATGAAGATTGAGCAATTAAAGAGATAATCGCACCTTCTAACTCACGGACATTTGTTTTAATATTTTTAGCAACGTAATCTATAATCTCATCAGGCATTTCTACACCATCACGATACAATTTGTTTTTTAGTATAGAAACTCTTGTTTCAAAATCGGGTGTTTGTAATTCGGCAGAAAGTCCCCATTTAAATCGAGATAATAAACGTTGCTCAATGTCTTGCATATCTACAGGAGCTTTATCACTTGTTAAAATAACCTGCTTACCGTTTTGGTGTAAATGATTAAATATATGGAAGAATACATCTTGAGTACCTGTTTTTCCGGATAAAAATTGAACATCATCAATAATTAAAACATCAATGATTTGATAAAAATGAATAAAATCATTTCTATTATTCTTTTTTACAGAATCTATATATTGTTGTGTAAATTTTTCAGCAGAAATATATAAAACAGTTTTTTCCGGATACTTATCTTTAATGTCAACACCAATGGCATGCACTAAATGTGTTTTACCTAAGCCAACACCACCAAAAATTAATAATGGATTAAATGATGTACCGCCAGGCTTGTTTGATACTGCAATACCTGCATTTCTTGCTAATCGGTTGGAGTCTCCTTCTAAAAAGTTTTCGAAATTATAATTAGGATTGAGCTGAGATTCTATTTTTACATTTCTAATTCCAGGAATTATAAATGGATTTTTTAATTCAGAATTTTTATTATTTATAGGGATATCAATATTTTGAGCTTTCACACCACCTCTATTAGAGCTTGGAATTCTTTCGGTAAATGGCTGTTTGTTACCATAAGTGTTTTCCATCTTAATAATATATACAAGTTTTGCTTTTTCTCCAAGCTCCTTTGTTAAAGCCACTTTTAGAATTTTGACATAATGCTCTTCAAGCCATTCGTAGAAAAATTTACTTGGAACCTGAATGCTTAGCGCATTTTCAGAAAGTTTAACTGCAATAATAGGCTCAAACCATGTTTTATAGGCTTGCGGTTGAATATTATCGTTTATAAATTCCAGACAATTATTCCATACCGATTGCGCAGTTTCCCTCATTAAAAATATTTAAAATTAGTTAGTCTTGTTGATTAAGAAAAAAAGAGTGGAAAATGTGTTTCTACTACTTTATTTTTCACTTGTCAAATATGTGAACAAAATTCTTAAAAAAAAAATCAAATGCTATTGATTATTAATTTTTTTTTTCGCATGTTTAATTCGTGATGAAAGTACAAAAAATATTTTTTATAATTTAAAAATACTTGATGAAATATAGTGAAACAAAGATTAGGGTTAGATATGGGGAGACGGATCAGATGGGAATTGTATATCATGGGAACTATGCACAATATTTGGAGATGGGGCGAATTGATTGGTTGAGAAACTTAGGAATTTCATATAAAAAAATGGAAGAACAGGGTGTGATGCTTCCAGTAATATCTTTGTCCTTAAATTACAAAAAGTCAGCGTGTTATGATGATCTAATTTATGTAAGAACTAAACTGTCTAAAATGCCAACTGCCTCTATAGAATTTGATTTTGAAATCTTAAATGAAGATGGAGAAATAATTACTTTAGCAAAGACAGTTTTAGCATTTATAAATATGAAAACCATGAAACCAATAAGATGCCCAAATTATATTTTAGATAAACTGCAAAATTAATCGTTTAAGCTCTCAATTTTTATTTCGTAAAGTTCGTTAAAAAGGTCAAAAATAGTTTGAGCATCTTTTTTTCTAACCAAAATTTGGATTTCACAACTCAATTCAAGCTTTTGATTTACAATTTTAAGTTGCTTTTCTTTAATAACCCGCATTACCGTATTCATGTTTTTATAATCGAAAGTAATCAGGAATTCTTTATTGATAGTTTTTTGAATTATTTTAGAAGCTTCTAATGCCATTTGTGCTGTTGTTTTATAAGCATTTATCAATCCTCCAATTCCTAATTTAACACCCCCAAAATAACGAACTACAACAATTAATATATTAGTGAGCTTGAATGATTGTATTTGACCATAAATTGGCTGTCCGGCACTATTGTTAGGCTCACCGTCATCGTTAGCCCTAAATCTTATTGTTTCTGTGCCAATCTGGTAAGCATAACACCAATGTCTTGCTCTATGGTGTTGATTTTTTAAGCCTTCTAAAAGAGGAACAAGGTCGTCTTCATGTTCTACGTGAAAAGCATAACCATAAAATTTACTGTTCTTGTCTTTAAACAAAACTTCTTCAGAAGGTTTTACTATGGTGTTATAGGTGTCATCTTCAGGCATTATTTAAAACAACTTTTTTTTAATTTCAAATAATTGGGTAATGTCTTCAGTTTTTGGATTAAGATTCCAGGTATTAATCCCTAATTGAGCTGCAGCAATTGTATGATCCTTTGTGTCATCAACGAATAAACACTCTTTAGCAAGCAAACTATTTTCGTCCAATACGAACTGAAAAATATCCAGGCTTGGTTTGCTTAAATGAATCTCATGCGACAAATAAAATTTATCAAAACAATTTTTAAATTTAATGTAGTTTATTGAATTCATAATCTTAACGACCTGCTTAATATGTAATTCGTTTGTATTGCTTAATAATATTAAAGTGTATTTTTTTTCTTCAGTAAGTGTTTTAAGAAACTCTAATCTATGTTTTGGAAAATCCCTAATTATTATATTCCAAGTTTCAATAATTTCTGTTTCAGCAATACTTGGAAAGCAGTCCTTGTAAAATTTAATAAAGGAAGATGTTGAAATTAATCCTTTTTCATAAAGATTATTAGTAGCAATCATTTCATCTGAAAAAGAGTCTGTTTTAAAAAGATTTAATGCGTGTAGCATTGCACCTTCTTTATCTAAATTGATAAAAACATCTCCAAAATCGAAAATGATAGTTTTAATCATTTGTATAAATTTTTAAAGTATCTTTTAGGATGTTTTGTTCAGAAACTAATTTACCACTTATATCAGGCGCTTTTATACCATCTTTAAATGCTTTGTTTCCAATAAAAACTCTTGCTTCATCCCAAAGATTATCATTTATAAATGTTTGAAATGTTTGCCGTCCACCTTCTATAATTATAGAATTAATTTTTTTTGAGTATAAAATATCACAAATTTGCTGTGCTATTGGATTACTAAAATTTATATTTTTTTCAGAAATTATATAGGTCTCAGCAGTATCATCAAATACATTAAATCCTTTAGATAATTTATGCGCTCTGTCGATAACAATTCTAATTGGGTTATTCCCTTTCCAATTCCTGGCAGTTAAACTTGGATTGTCTTCTATTACAGTATTTGTACCTATTAAAATGGCTTGTTCTTCGGCTCGCCATTTATGAACTAACTGTCTTGAATAAGTATTAGTTATCCAAATAGGCTTTTTTTCTGTTTTCATTTTAGGGGCCATAAAACCGTTTGTAGTTTCTGCCCATTTTAAAATAATATAAGGACGCTTTTTATTGTGAAAAGTAAAAAATCGTTTGTGATGTTGTTTGCATTTATCTTCTAAAACACCAACAATAACATTGCATCCGGCAGCTCTCAATTTTGCTATGCCTTGTCCGGCCACTTTATCGTGAGTGTCGATAGTTCCAATAACAATATTTGGGATTTGATGTTCTATAATCAAATTACTGCAAGGAGGCGTTTTTCCATAATGAGAACAAGGCTCTAAAGTAACATAAAGCGTTGCTAAATGAAGCAACGATTTATCTTTCACAGATTGAATTGCATTTATTTCAGCATGATCACCACCATAAGGACTTGTGTAGCCTTCGCCAATAATTATATTTTCATGAACAATAACACAACCTACCATAGGATTAGGTCTCGTAGTTCCTAAACCATTTTTGGCGATTTCAATACATCGGTTTATAAATTTTTCGTGCAATATCAACGTTTTTTTAACACTACTTTATCTGAATAATTAATATTATAATCATAAGAAAAATCACCTAAAGAATATGTGATAACACCTTTGTAATCTAATACAACCTCTTTGTTGGCTATACTATTAAAAATATTAGATAATAGCCCCTTTTTTTGGTCATCAAAAATTTGCTTTGGAGAAAAACTTACTTTTATAGGAATAGAAAATTTATCTTTAATAGGAACATTGAATTTTTTAGAATTTATAGTACTTACTTTAACGTTATTAGCAAAAACTTCAAGGTTTTTAAGTTCTAAATTTCCACCAATATCATTTAAGTTTTCAAATACAGCGTCTGCATTTATTACTATTTTTGAAAGATTAGCGGATTGTACACGAACATTTTCTATATTTATAAATTCCGGCTTTTCAGTAAAGCTACAAGAAAAAGTAATAAAACTTAAAAACAATAGATAACAAATTTTTCTCATCATTTTATTATTTTATATTTATAAACAAAATTAAGATATAAATTTAGATGGATACTTTTTTAATCAGAAAAATTAAACCGGAAGATAACCCTGTTATTAAACATCTAATTAAATCCATTTTTCCAGAATTTAATATGGCATTATTAGGCACAGCATACGAGGATAAAGAAACTCCAAAAATGTTTGAATCTCATCAAGGTGAAAAAGAAGTATATTTTGTAATTGAGGTCAATCAAACTGTTGTTGGAGGTGGAGGAATAAAACCTTTAAGAGGTTATGAAAAAGATGTATGTGAGTTGCAAAAGATGTATTTTTCTCCTTCAATACGTGGTAAAGGTTTAGGCAAAATAATGTTTGATAAATGTATGCAAGCCGCTAAAGATTTTGGGTATAAAAAGTGCTATTTAGAATCGGCTTCACAGCTTAAAGCAGCAATTCATATTTATGAAAATAATGGATTCATTCATTTAGATAAACCTTTAGGAAATACAGGACATTACTCTTGTGGTGTTTGGATGATAAAAGATTTATAATGATATTAAAATCGCTCAAAACATATTTTGTCAATTCACTATTAGATTGTTACCCAGAGACTGAAATCACATCCTTCTTTTTTATTCTTTCTCAAAATATATTAGGAAAAAGTAGTGTTGATGTGATCTTAGACTATGATGATTTAATTTCAGAAATTGATATTATTAAGTTTAAAGATTCCATAGAAAGATTAAAAAATCATGTACCTATTCAATATATAATAGGTGAAACCGAATTCTATAGTTTGCCAATTAAAGTGAATGATTCGGTATTAATTCCAAGACCAGAAACTGAAGAACTCGTTTCACTCATTCTTCAAAATTGCAAAAATAAAATTCCAAATTCCAAACCTGAAACTTTAAACATTCTGGATATTGGTACAGGAAGTGGTTGTATTGCAATTTCGCTCGCAAAGAATTTACCCAACTCAAAAGTATTTGCTCTTGATGTAAGTAAAGAAGCGTTAAGCGTTGCTAAAGAAAATTCAACTCTAAATGATGTTGATGTTATGTTTGTACAAGCAGATATTCTAAATTGGAAACAAGAATTTGGAATCTGGAATTTGGAATTTGAAGATTTAAGATTCGATGTAATCGTATCTAATCCTCCTTATGTCAGGGCTTCTGAAAAAGCTAAAATGGAACCTAATGTATTAAATAATGAACCGCATTTAGCATTGTTTGTAGAAGATGAAGACCCTTTGTTATTTTATAGAAGTATTACACAGTTCGCTAATCAATTTTTAAGTCCTAAAGGACAACTATATTTCGAAATTAATGAGTATCTTGGTAGTGATATGGTTAAGTTATTGAATGATGAGGGATTTGTAAACGTAGCACTTAAATCGGATATTTTCGGAAAAGATAGAATGATAAAAGGAATTAAATTATGAAACGAGCATGATTTTTTTAATCTAAAAATACGCTTAAGGGTATGATGAAAATAAATTTATGCGAGAGCGAAGCGGTTACTGAAATCGAAGATTCACGAATACTAATAAAAAGCATATAAGTGTAGTGAGTAATGTGCAGAAAATTTTTGTATATTTTTCTTTGCTAAAAAATTTTAAACAGATGAAAGAATTAAAATCAATAGGAGTGTTTTGTGGAAGCAGTGAAGGGAATGATACTTTAATAATATCTCAAGCTTTAAAATTAGGAGAAACTTTAGCAAAAGAAAAAATCACATTGGTTTATGGAGCTGCTAAAATTGGAATTATGGGAAATCTAGCCAAGGCTTCACTTAAACATCACGGAAAAGTAATTGGTGTTATTCCAGATTTTTTAAAACTCAAAGAAGTAGTGCATTTAGGATTAGACGAATTAATTACTACATCTAATATGCATCAGCGTAAACTTAAAATACATGAATTATCGGATGGGTTTATTGCGCTTCCAGGTGGCTTTGGAACATTCGAAGAGCTTTTCGAAATTATTACCTGGGCACAATTAGGGTTACATCAAAAACCTATTGGACTATTAAACAGCAATGGATTTTATAATGATTTGATTAATATGATAGAAACTATGGCCGCTAAAGGTTTTTTAAAAATTGAAAATCTTAATCTTCTTATTGTAGATGATGATATTGATTTGCTTTTAGGTAAAATGAAAGCGTTTAAACCTAAATCTGTCCCAAAATGGCTGAATGTAGAACGAACTTAATTTTCCGCTGTCATTCCTTCGCCCGTGTCTCGCCGAAGCTTAAGTGGAGGAGCAAGGCAGGAATCTCATTTTTTAATATGAAAATAAAATGACTATTGAAGAACAAATAAATGCTCTTCGTGAAGAGTTAAGAGCACATAACTATAACTATTACGTCCTTGATAATCCCATTATTAGTGATTATGATTTCGATAAAAAATTAAAAGTGCTTCAAACTTTAGAAGAGCAATACCCTGAGTTTTATGATGCTAATTCACCAACATTGCGTGTTGGAGGAGAAATTACTAAGAATTTTAAAACAGTTGTCCATGAACACAGAATGTATTCTTTAGATAATTCCTATTCAAAAGAAGATTTGTTAGATTGGGAGACACGTATTAAAAAGTTGGTTGATGGTGAGATTAAATATACCTGCGAGCTTAAATACGATGGAGCATCGATTAGTTTAACTTATGAAAAAGGAAATTTATTAAAAGCAGTAACACGTGGAGATGGTGTGCAAGGAGATGAAGTAACAGCTAATATAAAGACTATTAAATCTATCCCTTTAAAATTAAAGGGTGATTATCTGCAAAAATTTGATATTAGAGGAGAAATAGTTTTGCCTTTTGAAGGGTTTAATAAAATGAACAAAGAGCGTGTAGAAATTGGAGAAGAACCTTATAAAAACCCAAGAAACACAGCTTCTGGAAGCTTAAAATTACAAGACAGTAGTGAAGTAGCAAAACGTCCTTTAGACTGTTTACTTTATAGTGTTATTATAAGCAATAATAATTCTCCCTTTGGTAGAAATGCCGAAGGCAAAGTGGGCTTTCAAACACAATTTGAAAGTTTAGAAAAAGCAAGGTCTTGGGGATTTAAAGTCCCAAAAGCTGCACAATTAGTAAATTCTTTAGAAGGCGTGTTTGAGTTTATTAATTATTGGGATGTTAAACGTTACGATTTACCATTCGAAACAGATGGCGTGGTAATTAAGGTGAATAGTTTGTTTCAGCAAGAAGAATTAGGTTATACCGCAAAATCACCGCGTTGGGCAATGGCCTATAAGTTTAAAGCTGAACAAGTTTCTACGGTATTAAATAGTATTTCTTACCAGGTAGGCCGAACAGGAGCAATAACTCCAGTTGCCAATTTAGAACCCGTAGAATTAGCAGGAACAATAGTTAAGCGTGCTTCATTACATAATGCAGATCAAATTGAAAAGTTAGACATTAGAGCAGGAGATACCGTTTTTGTAGAGAAAGGAGGTGAGATTATTCCCAAAATTATTACGGTAGATTTTAAAAAGCGACCTGAAAATTCTCAATCAACACAATATATAACTCATTGTCCGGAATGTAAAACCGAATTAGTTAGACAAGAAGGCGATGCCAAACATTATTGTCCTAATTTTTATGGCTGTAATCCACAAATTATAGGTAGGATACAACACTATATTACACGTAAAGCGATGGACATAGAAGGTCTTGGAGGAGAAACAGTAGGACTTTTAGTAAATGCTGGATTAATAAATAACTATGCTGATTTATATGAATTAACTGCGGTACAGGTCATACCTTTAGAGCGTATGGCAGAAAAGTCTGCAGAAAATTTAATTAATGGAATTGAAGCTTCAAAGCAAATACTTTTTGAACGTGTATTATATGCTATTGGTATTCGTTACGTTGGGGAAACTGTAGCAAAAAAATTAGCAAAACATTATAAAAGCATAGATAATCTTGCAAATGCTTCAATTGATGATTTGGTTAATGTTGACGAAATAGGTGAGAAGATTGCCGAAAGTGTAATAAATTTTTTCTCTTCTAATGAAAATAGAATAATTATTGATAGACTCAAGCAATTTGGTGTTCAATTAGAAGTTTCGGAGGGTTCACTTACTAATCAAACAGAAAAGTTAAAAAACTTATCTTTTGTAGTTTCTGGAGTATTTAATTCCATTTCTCGTGATGAACTTAAAAAAATGATTGAAGACAATGGAGGTAAAGTATCTAGCTCAATTTCTAAAAGGACAAGTTATATTGTAGCAGGAGATAGAATGGGCCCAAGTAAAAAAATAAAAGCTGACCAACTACAAATCCCCATTATTTCAGAAGAAGAATTCTTAAATTCATTTATTTAGAATCAATTTAAATAATCAAAAATATCGATTAAATGTACATTTTCATCGTTTAGTTGTAAAAATATGTTATATTTGTCCTACAAAAGGGATTTAACTAATGCAAAAGAGAAGAATATTACTTGGTTTTATAATTGTACTTGCAATTGTATATATAGGTTTACAAATTTTTAAGCTACAGGAGATAGCTGATTATGTAAGACCTATAATAATGCCATTATTAGTATTATCTTATTTTTTATTTAAAAAAGACAGAAGTAGTTATTTTTTCTACTTTTTAGTATTTTATTCTATTGCAGAATTATCTGGATTTTTTTATTATTTAGCTCAGTATTCTTACTTTATGAATGACTTATTATATTATGGAGGTAATATTCTTTATATAACAGCTTACGTGCTTTTGATTTTAGAAATTTTTAAGTCAATGAATATCAAGAAAATCTTTAATCGATTTAAAACTTATATTTTAATTCTTGCCGCTTTAGATATCTATAGTATTATTTTAGTTTCTGATATAGCTGTTAAAAGTGATCTTTTAAATGAAGGTTTTGATTACTTAATTGAAATTGTATATAATACTACAATTATGTTATTGTTAACCATAACATTAATTAATTATATAAGTAGGCATACAAAAAAAGCAATGAATTTACTTATCGGAGCTCTATGTATTGTGTTTTCTGAAGTAATGCAAGTGGCTTATTTTTACGTTTCTGAACAAAATGCTTTAAGTGTTGCCTATTCTGCTTTATTAGTTTTGGCATTTTTATTTTTCTATATTCAATCTGGTTTAAGTTATTCTGATAGTGAAACTTATGAAACTGAAACTGTAGAAAAACTTGAAGTTTAATTAATTATTAGCTTTAAACAATTATTGAAGCACCTTCGGCTGTTTTATTTTTTTTACTATCGAAATAAAAATCAATTTTCCCAAGGTAAAGTCCATAACAGCCCACTTGATTTACTAAAACATTTTTATTTTCAATATTCTTTTCAATGGTTGGTTTAGGTAAAAAGGTGTGTGTATGTCCACCAATTATTAAATCTATATTTTTAGTTGCTTTAGCTAATTTTAGATCAGAAATTATTTCTGGCTCGTTCCTGTAATGATAGCCTAAATGAGATAAACAAATTATTAAATCACAGTTTTTATCCTCCTTAAGCACTCTTGTTATATCTTGAGAAATCTCAATAGGATCTATATATTTTGTTTCTTTAAATAGCTTTTTTAATACCAGTCCTTCCAATTCTATACCAAGACCAAATACACCGATTTTAATACCATTCTTATTAAAAATCTTATAAGGCTTTACATGAGTGTCCATAATAGTATTTGAAAAGTCGTAATTGGCAGAAACAAATTCAAACTTTGCATGTGGTAATTGAGCAAAAAGACCGTCAATACCATTATCAAAATCATGATTACCAATAGTTGCAGCATCGTATTTTAACATGCTCATGAGTTTAAATTCTAATTCACCGCCATAATAGTTAAAGTATGGAGTACCTTGAAAAATATCTCCAGCATCTAATAAAAGCGTATTGGGATTTTCATTTCTAATTGATTCAATTAAACTCGCTCTTCTCGCTACACCACCTTTATTGGCATTTCTAGCATCGTTTGGCCCAAAGGGATCTATATGACTATGCACATCGTTAGTATGCAGAATTGTTATTTTTTTTGTTTTTGAAGCAGTAAAAGATTGTAATCCCAAACCACCAAGGGTAACTAATGCTGTAGTTGCAGCTGTTTGTTGTATAAAATTTCTTCTCTTCATTTTTATAGTAACTTATTTAATTTGAATAAATCTGTCGTCAATTACAGGGCTTAAGGTGTCAACTTTTTTAAAGTAATCAATAAGTAGATTTCTTATTCTATAACCTAAGTCATATAAGCTGTCACTTTTTTTAAAAAACGTCATTCCACCACCTCCATTATATAAATAGTCGTTCGTTGCGACGTAATACGTTCTATTAACATCAATGGATTCTTTGTTAATAGTGGCTTCAATTAATTCGAAATTAGAATCTAGTTTAATATTTAATTTAGAAATAGGATGCGCTCGTTTTGAGTTTTGCAAATAGCTTATTAAGTCTTTAATATAATTACCCTTTAGTTCTGCTACAACTACACTATTATTAAAAGGCATTATTTCATACGCTGTTCTTGATGTTATATTACCTTTCGATAAAATCGATCTAATACCACCATGATTTAATAAAACCATATCTATATCATTTCCAGTTCTAGACTTAAAAACGGGATTTGACAGTTCGAAAACAGCGTCTGCCATAAAGTTTCCTATTGCAGTATTTAAATTGCCATTGGTTTTAGAATAAGTATCAGTTGAATATGCTAAAACACTATCTAAATCATTATCAATATGTTTCCTGTAAGGTTTTATGTATTCTTCTACAGCTTTATCGCTTGATAAAGCATCATTTATTTCTATTCTTTTCCCTTCAATTTTAGTGAGATGAATTTCCTGTTTACATGAAGAAAGAAAGCAGATTAAACCACCAAGAATAAAATATTTATAATTCATTTAATAAGTTGTTTTTGTATTAAAATTATGTATGTTGTTTATTACATTTGCATTAAAGTTTAAATATAAATGTTTTTAAAACGATTTAAGAAAAAATCTAATCAAAATTATCTTGACAAGATATTAAATTATAGAAATGTATCAGTTAATGATAATAAAATTAAATCGGTTGGTGTTATATTAAATATAGACGAATTTAACAAACATGAGGATTTGAGAGTGTTTATGAAGAAAATTGGTATAATGGGAAACAAAATCAAGTTTATTACTTTTGTTACCGACGAAAAATTTGTACCAAATAGCTGGGATTCATATTTTAATCCTAAAGATTTTGGTTGGAATGGGAAAATAAAAAACATTGAATTAAATGAATTTATTAACACTAAATTTGA
>JAGLKH010000241.1 GCA_023141985.1 Flavobacteriaceae bacterium
CTTTAAATGTCTTTAATCAAAACCCTTATAGTGTTTGGAAAATTCTAAGTCAGGCAGAAAAAGATTTAATTAAAGAATATCCCTTTGAAGCATATGGAATATTTAAAAATAGAGAGATTGCTGAAAATGAAACAAGAGCAAGATTTGGTTCTAACGGTAGAAATGATAAATCAGACGCTTTTAGGCACGCATATTATAATGTTATAAATGCAAAAGTTGTAGGTGTAGATATGGCGAAACTATTCTCAGATGCCCACGAGAGTGAAAATCCAATAATTTTAATTTTAGAAGAACAAATGGATTTATTTAATAATAATATTGGTCATCAATCGATAAGTGGTAATGGGAGTTTGTCTTTAAGTCAACTTGCAGACCTAATTTATCAAAAATTACTAAATGGAGATTTAATATATTTGTCACCATTAGACCCTGTAATTGCTCCTTATTATGGAATAAATAACTTAACTCAACTAATACCAACTAATCAATAAATGAAACCTAAATATTTATTAATTATAATTATAAGCGTGTGTTTTTCATGTAGAAACGGTGTAAATATTGTATTAGAAAATAAATCCGATACTGTTATTGATTCCGTATTAATTCATACGGGTTTTAATAAAATCAAATTAGAAAAAATTAGAAAAAACGAATTACATGAATTTTTTGTGGATTTTAGAAACCATAAACATGGGAAAGAAGGGGTTTTTAGTGTGATAATATTTAACAATGGAAAAATTAAAAATCATCAGGGATTTGGGTATTATTCTTATGGTATTCCTCCAAGTTACGATTTCAATATAAGAATTGAAACAGATACAATTCTAATAAAATATATAGCTAATTAACCCCAACAAATCAATAATTATGAAGAAACATATTTATTTTTTAATTTTAACTTCAATCTTTATGGGTTGCAGTTTTGGGGTGGATTTTCAAATAAAGAACTATAGCACAGAACCGATTAGGGACTTATCAATAACTAATGGTTTTAATACCGTTTATTTAGATTCGATTGGTTTAAATGAAACAAAAACTATTTTTCTTGATTTTAAAAGTGACAGGAAACATTCAGATGGTGATTATAGAATTAAATATAAAAAAGGCATTGAAGAATATTCCAGTGGATTTGGGTATTATTCAAACGGGATGCCTCTAGACGATGGTTACATTATGAAAATTTACAATGATACTATTATAATAGATAGATATTAAATAGCAATTAAATGAGAGTGATTTTTCTACTTTTAATAGTCTTAACCCTATCATGTAACAATGATAAAAAACAATCTGGCAGAATAACAACAGATGTTTCTTTCAAGAATGAAATAGATACTATTGCTATTTACAATACCATCTTAAATGACCTAATAGAAAATCATTTATATAATAAATATTTAGGAAATGATGGGGAGAAACTTTTTATTGACTTGCTGAAAAACAGAATAGATTCTACTGATTACAACAATAAGTATTACGCATTAAAAAATAAAATTGTGGCTTATGATTCTTTAAAAGGCACGCTTTATATAAATGATGAAAGTTTTAAAAATGATAATATTGATATTAATAGATTATCATTACCCGAGAATTTAAGCCTAGATTTTGAAAGAATTACTAAAAATATCAACCAAAGTCATACTCTGAATATAATAGATTTTGATTCAAAATTTGTGAAAATTAAACCATCAACATTGAAAAGTACAGATAATACTAGTCTATTTAATGTAGGTGACTTAGCATTTTCAAAACTTTATATTAATAAAAATCAAAGTTATGGTGTGTTATATTTTGCTTTTATATGTGGAAGTACTTGTGGTCAAGCGGATGTCTTATTAATTAAAAAAGAAGATAACATCTGGAAAATTGAAAAATTTTATCCGATTTGGGAAATATAAGTTTGACCAAAACATAATCTGTAACAATATGTATTTAATCATTCAATTCTAACAACTCTTCAATATATTCTCTGGAGTTAGACAAACGAGGGATTTTATGTTGCCCTCCAAGTTTATCCTTTTCTTTAAGCCAATCATAAAATAAATATGGTCTTGCAATATTAATTTTAGGCTTATTAAGTGTCATATTATTATAACGTTTTGCTTCATAATCCGAGTTTAAAGATTTAAGTGCATTATCTAACAATTCGTTAAAATAGTTAATGTCTTCTGGAGGAGTTTTAAATTCAATAAGCCATTCATGTGCCCCTTTTTCTTTGCCTTCCATAAAAATTGGAGCGGCTGTATAATCTACAATTTCAGCTTTTGTTTTTGCACATACTTTTTTTAATGCATCATCGGCGTTTTCTATAATTAATTCTTCACCAAAGGCGTTTATATGATGTTTAGTCCTTCCGGTAACTTTAATTCTATAAGGATCTAGCGAACAGAAGCGAACAGTATCACCAATTTTATAGCGCCATAAACCTGCATTAGTTGTAATTACCATAGCATAGTTCTTCCCTTTTTCAACAGCACTTAGAGGTATTATCTTTTCATCCGGGCTGCCATAAGTGTCCATAGGAATAAATTCGTAAAAAATACCATAATCTAACATTAACAACAGCTCACTAGAATTATTACGATCCTGGATAGCAAAAAATCCTTCCGAGGCATTATATATTTCGTAATATTTAAACGCTTTCTCAGGTAAAATGGCTTTGTATTGATCTACATACGGAACAAAACTTACACCTCCATGAAAATACACTTCAAGATTAGGCCAAATGTCGAAAAGGTTTTGTTTACCGGTGTGTTCTAGTACATTATTTAAAAGCACCAACATCCAGGAAGGAACACCGGCTAAACTTGTTACATTTTCATTAATGGTTTCATCTACAATAGCTTGCATTTTGAATTCCCAATCACTCATTAAAGATACTTTGTTGCTAGGGGTGCTGCTAAATTCTGCCCAAAAGGGCATATTATCTATTAAAATTGCCGAAAGATCTCCAAAAACGGTTCCGTTTTCTTTATAAAATTCTTTGCTGCCTCCAAGACGCAAACTTTTTCCATTAAATAATTGCGAATCCTCATTATTATTAAGGTACATACATAATAAATCCTTACCCGCAGCATAATGACAATCTTCCAGCGACTCTAGGCTTACAGGTATAAATTTGCTTTTAGCATTTGTGGTACCACTGGATTTTGCAAACCAATTTATAGGTGTTGGCCAAAAAATATTGTTTTCGCCTAACCTGGAGCGTTCAATTACATTTTGGTAATCTTCATAGGTAGATATTGGAATTCTTTCGTTAAAAGTATTATAATCTTTGATTGAAGCAAAATCGTATTGCTTCCCTATCTGTGTGTCTTTAGCAGTGTTTACTAGGTCTAGAAGTAGTTCGTTTTGAACATCGTTAGGATACTTTAAAAACAATTCAATTTGATGGAAACGTTTTTTTAAATACCATGAGGCAATAGAATTTACTAAAGGAATAGGCATAGATTGGTTATATTTACGAGAACTAAAATAACAAAAATCTTTGTATGAACTACCAAGGTGTATTAAGAAAAATGCTTACTGAGTTTGGACATCCAATTCAGTATTATTTGATATTTGAAAATGATTTTTTAAATATGAATCAATTATTGAGTAAAACAATTACTATTCAATTTGTTAAGCACCAATGTTTAAATTGTGGATTAGATAAGCCAATTTATAGACAAGGGTTTTGTAAAAGTTGTTTTTTTGAAATACCTCAAGCAGCCGATTGGATTATGCGACCAGAATTAAGCACAGCGCATCTCGATAAAGAGGATAGAGATTTGGAGTATGAAAAGAGCGTACAATTACAACCTCATATCGTATATTTAGCAAACTCAAGTAATGTAAAAGTTGGAGTTACACGTAAAAATCAAGTTCCAACACGTTGGATAGACCAAGGTGCTCACGAAGCCATTGAAATTGCAGAAGTGCCAAATCGCTATTTGGCAGGTATTATCGAAGTTGCTTTAAAAGGGTATGTAAGCGATAAAACCAATTGGAGAAGTATGCTAAAAAACGATGTTAAAGATGAAAGCCTAGAGGATTGGAAACAAAAATTGAGAGCATATATTCCTGAAGAAGCACAGGGTTATTTTATTCAAAATAACAGCGAAACACATATGGATTTTCCAGTAATACAATATCCACAAAAACCACAAAGCTTAAATTTAAGTAAAACACCAAATTACACAGGAAAATTAGTTGGTATAAAAGGACAGTATTTAATTTTTGAAGATGATACTGTTTTTAATGTACGTTCTAATGAAGGTCTGGTTGTATCTATTTCAATTGGTTAAAAGGCATACAATTTCACAGCCTGAAAAGTTGCAATAACAACTAATAATATACCAGTAATTTTATTTACAGTATGGTTAATATTTTGTACTCTATTTTTAATAATCAAACTAAATTTACTATATAGATATAATGTAAGAAGTTTTCCTAGATAAATTCCTGTAAAAAATAAAAACAACACTAATAAAGACGATTGTAGGCTTAACATGAAATTAGTTTTATTTAAAAATCCAATTGCTACAACCCAATAGATTAACACTGGAGGGTTTAAAATGCCAAGAAAAAAACCTGTTAGATATTTAGATTGTACTAAATATTTTCTTTTGTGTTCTTTTTGCTTCTGTTTTTTAAAAAATAAAAATGCTCCAATACATAATAATAGTAAAACAATAGCAACTTGTATCCACATATTATTGTCTATAAAATCTTGAACAACAGTGTTGCAATGTAATGCATAAAGCGATAAGATTACTTCAGCAATTCCTGCTGCAACAGCTATTTTAAAGGCTTGCTTAACATCTTGCTTTAAGGTTGTATTTATTACAGCAATGTTAGATGCTCCAAGGGGTAATGCTCCTAAAACCGAAGCGAATATCCCTATAAAAAAGTATACTATTATCATAAGCCTTTTGTAGTGTTAATTACAAAAAACTTACATAGAACTCATCTTGACTTTCTATGATTGCCTACAAAACCATCATTTTGCCCTCTTATTTCACCTTTTTATAACTTCGTAACCATGCTATGAAGTGCAAAAAAGTCTTCATCTGAGGGCAAAAGCCTGATTTTTCGCCTTAATAAAAAAAGACAAGATGAGTTCATAGTGTTAATTTTTAATGGTGTCTTTTTTCTTTTTCTTTCTGCCAAGTAAACCACCAAGAGCATCTTTAACGCCTTTAATAATTGGGTCTTTAGTACTTATTGAATCTACTTTAGAAGAATCAATACTTGTAGGGTTTCCTCCAAGTATTCCTCCTAAAATGGTTTTCACTTCACCAGTGCCTTTATTGAGGAGTTTTTGTTTTTCAATATCAATAAGCTGTTTGGTAAGATTAGATACAGCACTTGTTAAATCGGTTTTAACTGAAGGGTTTGCAAAAGTTCCTGTAATATTTGCTGTAATAGGGATTTTAATTTCACCAGCTTTGGCATTATCAAGTTTTCCAATAAGCTGATTTACCTCACTTCCTAAATACTTTGCAGGGACATTAAAAACAGCATTGTAAGCTAATTTCTGTTCAGAATTATGTGAACCCGAAACTTCTATATCGATATCTTCATATTTAAGAGAAAAAGGATTTATAATAACATTTCCATTTGCAAACTCTAAAGATGTTTTTAAATTAGTTAGGTCTAATTTTTTAAAATCTATAAAATTTAAAGTATTGCCTAGTTCTCCTAGTATTTTAGTATTTAATGGGTTTATAGTTGACGAAATTAACTCAGCAAAAGCATTGCCGGAGACCGATTCTAAATTAGGGGAAAACGCTTTGTCTAATGTGCCTGATAAATTAATAGTTGTGTTTAGTTTTCCTTGCACTGCTTTTGCAATTGGTGCTAAGCTTTGCAGTAATGCCATGCCATTAAACGATTTTGAAATGTCAAACTCATTTGCTCCAAGATTTAAGTTAAAAGTTGGCGTGTTTGTTTGTGTTGAGACATTTCCATTCACAGCCAAATTTCCATCAAATAAACTCGAGGTCATATTTTTTAAAGTCGCTTTTTGGTTTTTTATAATAAGAATGCCTTTTACATCTTTTAAATTAAGATTATCATAGACTACATTTTTTGCATTTACATTAAATGTACAATCTAAAAAAGCAGGAATTTTTAGAGATTCGGCAT
>JAGLKH010000242.1 GCA_023141985.1 Flavobacteriaceae bacterium
TCCAGAATACCAATATTTTTCATTTTTATTAAATGATGCGAAAGTAATGACGCTTCAATATCTATTTTATCAAGAATTTCATATACTGCAAAATCTCCTCCATCTTCCAATACTTCAAGAATCCGTAATCGTACCGGAAAAGCTAAACCCTGAAAGATTTCAGATATTTTTACAAGCTTATCTGAACTAATTTGTTCTCTCATAATTATATTTTGCTAAGAATTTATAATTGAATTTTTTAAAGATATAAATAATTGTACAATTATTCAAGTATTGACAACTTACAATGTTTATTTATAACGAATCCAAATAAAAATCTGAACTGTTTATTAAATATTTAACCTATTGATAACAAGTCTTAAAAGAAAGTGTTAAATTATTGTTTACAATTCAATTTCATATGACTGTAATAGACTATGGATTTGAGATACAATATTCGTTTTTTGATTCTTTCCAACAAGGCCATTTATATAATAAAACATATACATGGTTGTTAGCCAGCCTGTAAACGATTGTTTGGTGGTTAAATGACTCTTCATATTAATCATAATCCATGAAAAATGTTCCCATGCATCAAAACAAGAATCACAACTTCTGTTAATCCCTGTGCAACACCTACGAGTTGTTTTAAAATCTGCATTGTATGAGAGAAAATGTGGGTTAAATGCATTTCCGTTTTTCAATCTTGCCTCATTGTTTTTGTAGTTAGTACTAACATTTGTGCACACCTCATAACCCCAATGCTGGTCATGAAGCTTTCCCGTAGTTATAACTTTATTAAAATAAGAAGTGGTCAGGATATGGCCTGGGAACAGATCGATCATCCTGTCTATTTCCAATCGCACCTTCTCAAAATCTTGTCTTTTATCATTTCCCCCTCTTAAATCGCTATAGTAATTAAAAAGTACTTCATTACCATTCTCTATACACTGTTTAACTACTGACTCAATTTCATGGCTTTTATCAGTTGTAACCGTATAGTAAAAGAAAGCCCTATTGTCATTTTTGTAATTATCAAGTGCTATTTTAAAAAGATCTCGCTTACCATTATTTCTAAGCTTTGCATCTGTTTGATGATCTCCCCACACGGAAACCCCAATAGGCATATTCTCAAAACCTTCAAATGGTATTTGTTCTAAACCATTTGTAGCAACATTCATCTTAAAATTATCATATATAATCTTTAACCTATCTAAACGCTGGCTTGGCTCACCACCAACTACTGTTACAAAATTGGTTCCCCTTTTCTTTTCATTAATTATAAGTTCGTGAAATGCATTATCTAGATTAGAATTCTTATCTACGATATCATCCATACCTTCTTCGAAATAATAACAACCCACACATCGCAAATTACATTCGTGTGTTAGATCAAGAGAAATTGAACGAAGGGAACCAGCCTTTCTTATTTGTAAATAAAGCTCATTCAGGAAAGGATCAGATAAATATGTTGATAACGCAGACATATAGTTTTGCCTTTTATTAGTTTTTTGCTGTTTTTAAGATAATGAGTACATATTATTCAATTGCATTAGCATTTCTTTAGTTATGTCTTCCAAATCAAAATCATGACTCCAATTCCAGTCTATACGTGCCTTAGAATCGTCTATAGATTTTGGCCAGGAAGCTGCAATTTGCTGTCTAAAATCTGGATTATAAGTAATTGAAAATTCAGGAATTTGCAATTTAATAGATTCTGCAATTTGCTTTGGAGTAAAGCTAATGGCTGCAAGGTTATAAGACGACCTGATTGTTATAGAGTCATTTGCTGCATTCATAAGATTAATCGTTGCGTTAATAGCATCCTCCATAAACATCATTGGCAACTCTGTGTCTTCTGCTATATAACATTCGTACTTTTTATCTGTGATTGCTTTATGAAATATGTCTATAGCATAATCTGTTGTGCCTCCACCAGGTAAAGTCTTCCAACTAATAATTCCAGGATACCTTACACTTCTAACATCTACTCCGTAATTTTTATTATAGTACTCACACCAACGCTCACCTACTTGCTTGGTAATACCATATACTGTATTGGGTTCCATTATAGCATGTTGTGGTGTATTATTCTTTGGCGTTGTTGGTCCAAAAGCCCCAATACTTGAAGGCCAAAACACTTTATTTATCAATTTCTCTTTAGCCAAATCAAGCACATTAAATAAAGAGGTCATATTTAAATCCCATGCTTTTTTAGGAAACTGTTCTCCTTTAGCACTAAGCATCGCAGCCATAAGATAAACTGTGTCGATATTATACGCTTTAACACATCTTTTTATCTGATTAAAATTTTTAGCATCTAAAACTTCAAAAGGCCCTGAATTGACTAATTCAATATTACTTTCCTTAATATCTGCAGCTATGACATTGTCCATGCCATTTACTGATCTTAACTTATAAGTAAGCTCCGAACCAATTTGCCCACAAGCTCCAATAACCAATATCCTATAATTCATATAAAAATCTAAACTTTTATTGAATTCAAAAATAGCAAGATTTTACTCTTATCTGTATAAATTTAACTTAAAAATTACGTTTACTGTTTTTGAATTTTTAATATAAATTATTACTCATAATTTACAATATGCAATATATTTGTAATTCCATTAGTTAATTATTTATGTTCAAACAAAATACTTCATTCTTTATTACATTAAGTTACTTCATATTATTTCTAACCTTTAGTTGTAAAAAAACTATTGATGTAAACAATGATTTATCACATGACATAATCCAAAATGATTTTAAAATTACATCCAAGGATATCAATCAAATAAAATTTACAGAGTTTGCCTTAAGCGATTTGTCTGAAACACACACAAATGATTGGTTAAAATTTCAAGAGCTTAAAGAAGAAATAGAAATTTTAAAAAAAGGAGATTTATCTTTTTTTAAAGATGACAGGGCTATCCTTCAAAGTTTTATTACAGACTTAAAAAATGAAATTCCGGAAGTCTTAAA
>JAGLKH010000243.1 GCA_023141985.1 Flavobacteriaceae bacterium
ATAAATATTTTTTTATAAATTGTAAATGCTAAAGGAATTTTGAATTGGCATAAACATTTAATCTGCCTTAGGCAGTTGGTAAAGTCCTAATTTAAACAGTTCTTTACGTTTTATAAATTATGAGTTTAGTTCGACTTAATATAAAAGGGATATCTTACAGCCAAACACAGAATGGAGCTTACGCTTTGATCTTAAACGAAGTGGATGGCGACCGTAAACTTCCTATTGTTATTGGTGCTTTTGAAGCCCAGTCTATTGCTATTGCTTTAGAAAAAGAAATAAAACCTCCAAGACCATTAACACACGACCTCTTTAAGAATTTTTCCGATAGATTTGATATTGTAGTCAAGCAAGTTATTATTCATAAGTTAGTTGATGGCGTGTTTTATTCGAGTTTAATTTGCGAACGCGATAAAATTGAAGAAATTATTGATGCACGTACAAGTGATGCAATTGCATTGGCTTTACGCTTTCAAGCACCAATTTTCACATATAAAAACATTTTAGATAAAGCCGGTATTTATCTTAAGGTAAGCCCTGAAAAAGAAGAGGGAGTTTCTGAAGACAATATTTTGTTAGATGAAATTTTAGCCGAAGAAATTGAAGCAAAATCACCAGATAGCTTTAAGGGTAAAACCTTAGAAGAACTTCATAATATTTTAGATGAAGCAGTAGCTAATGAAGATTATGAAACTGCAGCTCGAGTTAGAGACGAAATATCTAAACGCTAAAAAACCATTTAACACATATATTTATGAGTATAAAGTTACGCTTAACAGTTTTAAATTTTTTAGAACTTTTTGTGTTTGGTGCTTGGCTAATCTCTCTAGGAGGCTATTTAGGAGGACAATTACATTTCGAAGGAATACAAATTGGCAAAATTTTTACAACATTAGGAATTGCTTCACTAGTAATGCCAGGCATTATTGGGATTATTGCTGACAAATACCTTAATGCTCAAAAATTATTAGGATTACTTCACATTATTGGAGCAGGGTTTATGTTTTTCTTAGCCCAAACACATGATTACGATACATTTTTTTGGATGATGCTAGGTTATTTAACAGTTTATATGCCAACTTTAGGTTTAGCAAATACTGTTTCATATAGTATCCTTACAAATAATAAATTTGATGTTATTAAAGTATTTCCCAAAATACGTGTTTGGGGAACTATAGGCTTCATTGTTGCCGAAGTAGCTGTTGGAACTTTAGGTTGGGCACAAAATAACATGCAATTTTATTTTGCCATGGTTATTTCATTAATCATGGGCCTATATTCTTTTACATTACCAAATGTTCCACTTTCAAAATCAGAAAATAAATCTTTTGCTGAACGTTTAGGACTAGATGCTTTTGCTTTATTTAAAGAATATAAAATGGCTATATTTTTTATTTTTGCAACTTTATTAGGTGTAGTATTACAAATATCGAATGCCTGGGCATCTGAATTTATGCGAAGTTTTACAACAGATTTCCCTGATTCTTTTGCAGTAACAAATTCCAATTCATTTATCGCTTTATCTCAAGTTTCTGAAACGCTATTTATCTTAACCATTCCTTTTTTCTTAAACCGTTTTGGCATTAAAACTGTAATGATTATGAGTATGATTGCTTGGTTTTTACGCTTTGGCCTATTTGGAATTGGCTCACCAGAAGGAATTGGTGTTGGCTATCTCGTATTATCCATGGTGGTATATGGTGCCGCTTTTGATTTCTTTAATATTTCCGGTTCTTTATTTATTGAAACAGAAACGGACAGTAAATATAGAGGTAGCGCACAAGGATTATTTATATTACTAACCAATGGTGTTGGTGCTATGTTGGGAGGCATTGGTAGTGGTTATGTCGTACAATTCTTCACTACAGAAGCAGGAAGAGATTGGTTCAGTATTTGGATGGTGTTTGCTGCTTACGCATTAATTTTAGCTTTACTTTTTTGGATGATTTTCAAGTACAATCACAATCCTGATACTATAAAAGAAGTAATACATTAAATTAATTTACACTAATTTTAAGTTAATAACTTTTAATATAATTTAAAGCTTCATTCTTTTATGTTTGAGGCTTTTTTTATTTTAGCC
>JAGLKH010000244.1 GCA_023141985.1 Flavobacteriaceae bacterium
GATTTTAAATTAGTAGATTACAATCCGCATCCACATATTAAAGGTGTTGTGGCTGTTTAATTAACATTATGTTCGGCAAAAAGAAAAATATTCAACAAATAGATAAACAGCAATTGGAGTTGATCCAAAATGCACAACGTCGTGTAAAACAAAAAAAACGTTTGTATATACACTTTGTATTCTTTTTGATTGGGTCTGTTTTTATAATTCTTGCCAATGTAGTTTTAGGAATTGGTGAAACCGTTAAGCTTTTTGATATCGATTGGTTTGTGTTTGCCATTATAGCGTGGTTATTTTTATTCTTATATCATGCCTTTAATGTTTTTGTGACTCATAAGTTTATGGGAAAAGAATGGGAGCAAAAACAACTCGACATTTTAGTAGCAAAACAGCAACAGCGTATAGATAAACTGAAAGAAAAGTTTGTAAAAGAAGAAACGCTTATGGCTCAAAGCGAAGCTTATAACGATGCAAAAAAGATTTCAAAAAAAAACTCTGAACTTACTATTATTGTAGCTGCCGGAGAAAACGATGCTATTGGCAAAGACAATAAATTGATTTGGCATTTAAGCGATGATCTTAAACGATTTAAAAGCCTAACTAATGGACATCATATTATTATGGGCCGTAAAACTTTTGAAAGTTTTCCGAAACCTTTACCAAATAGAACTCACGTTATTATTTCCAGACAAAATAATTACAAAGTTCCCGAAGGTGCCATCGTTGTAAATTCGTTAGAAAATGCTATTGAAGCTACAAAAAATGATAGTCAACCTTTTATTATTGGAGGTGGAGAAATCTACAAACAAGCCATGGCATTCGCCAGTAAAATTGAATTAACTCGTGTACACGAAAACTTTGACGCCGATACATTCTTTCCAAAAATTGATACTGCTATATGGAAAGAAACCGGTAATGCCTTTCATAATAAAGATGATAAACATGAACATGCCTTTTCGTTCATGACCTACGAAAAGAGATAATTGTTATTTCATTTTTTGAAATTGTAAGAAAGTAATCGGTATATTGGTTACATCAAATTTCTGAAATAATGAAACGCAAACTTATAGTCTTTTTTACTTTTTTAATATTAGTTCTTATAGGTTACAAGTATGTAACTAAAGATTTTGAAAAAACCAAAGACACCATTTACATTAACGGAACAATTATCACATTAGAGAAACAATTGCCTTTAGCGCAAGCAATGTTTGTTAAGGATGGTATTATTAAAGCTCTTGGCACAAACGAAGATATAAGTGCTTTAAAAAATGATGAAATAAATAGTGTTGATTTAAAAGGAGCAACTGTTTTGCCTGGTTTTATAGATAGTCATACTCATGCTGCATTATCTGCTTTTTTAGAAAATATGGTGGATCTGTCTGGCTTTACTCATAAAACAAATGAATCTGTTTGGAATCATTTAAAGAAAAACATAAAGGAAGCCAAAGAAGGTAAATGGATAGCTTGCAAAGGATTAGACCCTATTTTGACTGAAGACTTAATAACTCCAAATATTAGATTTCTTGATGATATTGCACCAAATAATCCATTAGTTTTAATTTCTCAAAGTTTGCATACGTATTGGGCTAATTCAAAAGCTTTTGAATTAGCAGGAATTACAAATAAAACAAAAAACCCATCACAGTCAAGCTACTACGAAAAAGACACAAATGGCAACTTAACAGGATTGATCGCAGAACAGGAGGCCTTTGCTCCTTTTTTAGAACAGCTCAAAAACGGACCTCTTTCCTCCAAAAACCTTGTCAATTCAACATCAAAGGTTTTAAAAAATTATGCTAAAAACGGAAACACAACTATTGTTTCGGCTGGACTATCTATAAACGATGCAAAACCATTACGATTATACGAGCACTTATCTTCCAATAATCCAACGTTTGTCAATCAACTATTAGCAACTTTTGGAATGCTCCCTAAAAGAACTCAAAATCCAAGACACTTTATATACATACGTTATGATAAAGCTTTTTTACTTCCAAAAGAGAAAAATAAAGAGAATGATTTTTATAATATTTTAGGAGTTAAACATTGGTATGATGGTTCGCCATATACAGGATCTATGTATATAAAAGAACCTTATATGACTTCAAAATTAAGCCAGAACAAATTGCATATTCCTGAAGGTTATAATGGACTGCCATTAATTGAGAAAGAAGATTTAATCCATTTTATTAAAGAATATCACGAAAAAGGCTGGCAAATTGCAATTCATACTCAAGGTGATATTGCAAATAAAAATGTTATTCAAGCTTTTAACGAAGTGAATTCAATGATGGATACTGCAACTGGAAGGCACCGATTAGAGCATTGTCTATTACTTTCCGATTCAAGTATGGATAAAATGAAGGTTCTTAATATATCGCCTAGTTTTCATATAAACCATATATATTACTATGGTA
>JAGLKH010000245.1 GCA_023141985.1 Flavobacteriaceae bacterium
ATGAAAGGACCTCTTTTTTACTCAAAAATATTACTCTTTGGAGAGTATGGTATCATTAAAGATTCTAAAGGCTTATCAATTCCATATAACTTTTATAACGGCGCTTTAAAGAAAGATGAAAATCCTTCTGATGTGGCTGTTAAATCTAATGAGAATTTAAAAAAGTTTGTAGATTTTTTAGAGACTATAGATACAGATGTAGTTGTTTTTGATAAAGAAAAACTAAAACAAGATATTGCAGCTGGTATGTATTTTGATTCTTCTATACCTCAAGGATATGGTGTTGGCAGTAGTGGCGCTATTGTAGCAGCTTTTTATGATAAGTATGCGCAAAACAAGATCACAGTTTTAGAGAATTTAACACGAGAAAAACTTTTAAAACTTAAAGCTATTTTTTCTGAAATGGAATCATTTTTCCATGGAAAATCATCTGGTTTAGACCCTTTAAATAGTTATTTAAGTATTCCAATTCTAATCAATTCTAAAGATCATATTGAAGCTACCGGAATCCCTTCACAAAAAAGCAATGGTAATGGTGCAGTCTTTTTATTAGATAGTGGAATTTCAGGGGAAACGGCTCCTATGGTACGTATTTTCATGGAAAACATGAAACAAGAAGGATTTCGCAAAATGCTAAAGGATCAGTTTATTAAGCATACTGATGCTTGTGTTGAAGACTTTTTAAAAGGAGATTTAAAATCTCTTTTTAGCAACACAAAACAGTTATCTAAGGTTGTGTTGAACCACTTCAAACCAATGATTCCAAAACAGTTTCATGAACTTTGGAAGAAAGGTATTGAAACCAACGAATACTATTTGAAACTTTGTGGTTCAGGAGGTGGAGGTTACATTCTTGGATTTACTGAAGATATTGATCTTGCGAAACAATCACTTTCAGCGTATAAATTAGAAGTAGTTTATAATTTTTAATTTCCTGTCATCCTGAAATTGTTTCAGGATCTCATCAAATTTATTCTTATGTTCACGAGAAGACAGAAACACATTCTACTAAAGTTATTTAGCATGTTTTCTGTGGTTCGTGGTTATAATATTTTAATTATTGTTATCGCACAATACCTATGTTCAATTTACATTTTGGCACATAACAAATCCTTACGAGAAGTTATCTTCGATTTAAATTTATTGATGTTAGTTTTGGCATCTTCTGTAACAATAGCTGGAGGTTACATTATTAATAACTTTTATGATTCGGAGAAAGATTTAATCAACCGTCCACAAAAATCAATGTTGGACAGATTAGTAAGCCAGAACACTAAATTGGTATTCTACTTTTTGCTTAATTTCCTGGCAGCTATCATGGCGAGCTATGTCTCGTTTAGAGCTGTAGTTTTCTTTTCTTTGTACATATTTGGTATTTGGTTTTATTCGCATAAATTAAAGAAATTGCCAATAGTTGGTAACTTAACTTCAGCTACTTTAGCAATTACACCTTTTTTTGCAGTTTTTATCTATTACAAGAACTTTGAAATAGTCATTTTTGTACATGCCATGTTTTTATTCTTAATCATTGCTATGCGAGAACTCATTAAAGACCTTGAAAATATTAAAGGCGATTTAGTACTTAATTATAAAACGGTTCCCATTGTATATGGAGAGCGAACATCGAAAATCATATTAACTATTTTGGCTATATTAACTTTGATTCCAGTATACCTGCTCATTTTTAACTTTCAAATTGGAAAGATGAATTACTTCTTTTATTTAAGTGTCATTTTACTTTTTATCTTCTTACTTTTATTGTGGAAATCAAATAGTAAATCGCATTATTTAATCTTACATAACATTTTAAAGTTTATCATAGTTGCAGGAGTATTCAGCATTTTATTAATTGATGTAGATTTAGTTTTAAAACGTATAATGTAATGGACAATACACTCAAAATTGCTTTAGCACAAATCGCTCCGGTTTGGTTAGATAAAAAAGCGACACTTCAAAAGGTAGAGCATTCAATTCTTGATGCAGTAAAAGAAAATTGTGAACTTATTGTATTTGGTGAAGGGCTGGTTCCAGGTTATCCTTTTTGGTTGGCTTTAACCGGAGGAGCAGAATGGGACAAAAAAGTAAACAAAGAATTGCATGCACATTATGTTAGGAATTCTATTCAGATTGAAGCAGGAGAATTGGATAGTATTTGTAATCTTTCAAGAGAGAATAAAATAGCCATTTACCTTGGTATTATAGAAAGAGCTAAGAATCGTGGTGGACATAGCATTTATGCATCTTTAGTATATATCAATCAAAAAGGAGAAATTAAATCGGTTCACAGAAAGTTACAACCAACATACGATGAACGATTAACATGGTCGCCTGGAGATGGCAATGGATTACAAGTTCATCCACTCAAACAATTTACTGTTGGCGGTTTGAATTGCTGGGAAAACTGGATGCCTTTACCACGAACTGCATTATATGGTTTAGGCGAAGATCTTCATGTTGCTGTTTGGCCGGGAAGTGATCATAACACTAAAGACATTACGCGTTTCATTGCACGTGAATCACGATCTTTTGTGGTTTCAGTGTCCTCTCTCATGAATAAAAAAGATTTTCCGGATGGCACACCACATTTGGAAAAAATATTAGAAAAAGCACCTGATGTTTTGGCAAATGGAGGAAGTTGTATTGCTGGACCAGATGGCGAATGGATTATTGAGCCAGTTTTGCTTAAAGAAGCCTTAATCATTGAAACCATAGATTTTAACCGTGTTTTAGAAGAGCGTCAAAACTTCGATCCGGTTGGTCACTATTCTCGTCCGGATGTTACTAAGCTCATTGTCAATAGAGAGCGTCAATCTACAATTGAATTTAAAGAATTCTAAAATTTCAAATAACAAATTCCAAAACTCACTATTGGAATTTAGAATTTTACCTTTTGGTACTTGAAAGCCAAAGGCTTTACTTACCTTTGCAAAAATTTTATTGCAATGAGTAAACAGAGAGAACATAAGGACAAAGGAAAAACTTCAGGACGTGGTGGTAATAGCAGCTACAAAAAAAGTTATGTAAGAAGGAATACTCCTATAAAAAAGAAAACGCCTCAAATAACAAATTCTAATCCAGATGAAATAAGACTGAATAAATACATTGCTAATTCAGGTATTTGTTCTCGACGTGATGCAGATATGCATATTTCTATAGGAAGTGTTACTGTAAATGGAAAAGTAATTACCCAAATGGGTTATAAGGTAAAGTTAGATGATGAAGTGCGTTTTGATGGTTCAAGAATTTCTCCTGAAAAGAAAGCATACGTTTTATTGAATAAACCAAAAGGGTTTGCTACAACAACAAGTGAGGGTAAAGGACGAACGGTTATGGATTTAGTTGCCAATGCAACAAATTCCAGGATTAAACCTATAGGAAGGCTTGGTAGAAATTCCACGGGCTTGTTACTGTTCACAAATGATGACACTATTGTAAAGAGATTTACAAAATCACAAAAAGGCGTAGCAAGGTTGTTTCATATAGAATTAGATAAAAATTTAAAGTATGAAGATCTTAAAAAGATTAAAGATGGCTTTAAAATTGAAGGTAAAGAAATTTCAGTTGAAGATATAAGTTACATCGAAAAAGCACCGAAAAGAGAAATCGGTTTAAAAATTAAAAATATAGGAAACACAATAATCCGAACAATTTTCGATCATTTAAACTATGATATCATTCGTTTAGATTGTGTTATGATTGCTGAACTTACCAAAAAAGACATTCCTCGTGGACATTGGAAACACTTAACCGAACAAGAGGTTAATAATTTGAAGATGCTTTAGTTCTAAACTTGATTTTGGATCTTATAAAGCGACTTTAATTGCTAATTGAAAATTGCTTTGTCATGCTGAGCTTGTCGAAGCATCTTTTTTTAAAAACACTTCCCAAATAAAAACACCATAAACCACCAGATATTCAAAACCAATAATCCATAGGTTTTCGGCATTATTAGAATTGGCATAAGCGAGATAGCTAATAATGATTATAAAACTCCAGACTAACGGGAATTTGTAATTGGTGAATACAGATAAAATTACGAGTGTCGCCACATACCAAGGATGAACCGTTGTACTTATAAAATAGTAAAACGACAATACTAATAGCATAGTGGTTATAAGTTGAATAGATGATTTGTTCTTTCTAAAAAACGTCATGATAAGCACAAAAACAACAACAACTATTGGAATATATTGGCCAATAATAGCGATCTCATTATACCCTCTAAACAAGTATCCTATTTCCCGGGCTATGTAGTATAAACTGGCATTAAATTCAAAATTTTGAAACCAAAGCCCAACCGTTTCAGCATAATTATTAATGAATTCTGAAGAATAAAATGGTAGAAACAATATTAAGATTGTTATGCCAACTATTGCAAAAAATAAAATTAATCTTGTCATTCTGAGCCAAAGCGAAGAATCCTTTCTGTCATAACGAGGCACTTGTGACGTGGCAATCTCTTTATGTGGAACAGATTGCTTCGTTGTACTCGTAATGACGTTGACATTTTTGTCATCCTGAACTTGTTTCAGGATCTCACTCTCAACACTCTTTCGTTTAATAAACCACTTATAAAACAACGGCAAAAATATAAGCGGAATCAATTTTACTGAAATAGATAAAGCCAAAATAACTGCTGCAAGTTTCCATTTGCCAATATGGAGCAAATACATACTCCATACTAAAAAGAAAATCATGACGCCTTCAAAATGGAGATTCCCTGTGAGTTCAATAATGATAAATGGATTGAGTATATACCAAAATATATTATGAATAGGAATGTTTAGCTTTTCTAATAGCTTTTTACCAAAATATAGGGTGCCAATATCAGCAGCTATAATTAGTAATCGCATTACAATTGCTGAACCCAAAATACTTTTTCCGGCAAATAAACCGGCAATTATAAAACAGAGTTGATTAATAGGAGGATAGTTTGTAAAATGACTTCCATTTAAAGTTCCCATTCCTGCATATAACTCTTGTGCTTGAGAAATGGGGAATTTACCAATACTAATAAAAGATTCTGGAGTGTACAAATAAGGGTTAAAACCTTCAAGAATCATGCGTCCATCCCAGATAAAACGATAAAAATCTTGAGATAGGTTTGGAATAGCAACCAAAAAAACGAGTCTTAATAAAATAGAAACGGCAACTAAAAACTTAAAATTACTTTTATTAATTTGAATCAATTTGTAAAACAAAAAAAACAAACCAGCATACAGCATAATGAGCTTTGTGTAATCGGTTCTTACCAAATCGTAAGCAAAAGAGGCATAGAATAGCACACTTATTAAAACAAGTAGTAAAGGAATTTTATAAAGCTTAAGAAATGATGAATTTAGTAACATAAACCAAAGATACTATTATTTGTCTGTCGTATTTTAAAAGAGAAACCTTACTTGATTTTACAAGAAAAATAAGCTAACTTCGTTTAATTGTTGCAAAACAAATTAAATAATCTATTATCATTTGCCATTACAATAACATATTATTAGGCGTAGTGAATTGGCTAAATCCCATTGTGAATAAAAAATATTGCTTACGAAGATGCATAGTTAATTTTTGAACTTTGTAAAATAACATTGAATAAAAAATAAAGATTGTAGGGAGGGAAGAAAGAAGAATACAACTAAAACTCAATGAAAGAATGAAAATATTTTTCACATTCATATTCGTGCTAATTTTTATGGGTAATTCTTTTGCTCAAAAAAA
>JAGLKH010000246.1 GCA_023141985.1 Flavobacteriaceae bacterium
CCGGCAAGGTTCATAAAATAAACAGGTTTTTCATTTTTATTAATAAACTCAATTTTACCAATATCTTGAAGTTTAGTATTCCTGTTTTTAATAAGTTGAATCGCTTTTTCAATGTCCTTTGGGATTTTGTGTGTTTTAATCCAATCGTTACCTGTACCAATGGGAATAACACCAACATTTATACTTTTTGTGAGTACTTTGTTTTGTTGCATAATACCATTAACAATGTTATGCAAAGTTCCGTCTCCACCTACACTTATAATATTTCCAATCCCTTTTTCTATAACATTTTTTACAATTATACTGCTATGTTTGGCGTATTCTGTAAAAGCATATTGAAAATCAAAATCGTAAGTTTTTAACAGCTGTTGAATTTTAGGCCAATTTCTTTTGCTTGAGCCGTTTCCGGATGTTGGATTAATAATAACAAACCACGTTTTTAAACTTGCCATAGAATCAGGCCGTTTTTTTATGAAGCAATCGAGTGAGTTTTATAGATAAATCTGTAAGAATTATTTTCGAATTCCCATTACGCTCTATATGATAAATAGCATCTTGAAGCTCTTCATTAATTTCTATAATGTTTCTATCATTAACAAATGGCGCAAAATTATTAAGCTTAAAATTCTTAGATTTAGGTTCAAAATAAACCAATTCGTTAGCATTATAATTTAGTAAAAGGGCTTGCCTGAAAAAATCCAAACAAAAATGCAAAAACTGTTTTTGTGTTTCTCGACCTGTTTTTGCTATTTCCTCACTCCAAGACATTAAATCGTGAATAGCAGTTTTATTACCCTTAGCCTTAAAGGCACTTCTAATCCAAAAAATAAACCATGTTTCGAACTGTAAATCTTCAGAATCCTGATACACTAAATCGCAGGCTTTATTATAATTTCCATTGGCTTGATGTGCTATTTTTGTAGCAATAGAAACCTCTAAGCTATACTTTTTTATTAATGCTTTTTTTATCTCGTCTCCAGGTAAAGGCGGAAAATGTAAAACTTGACAACGAGAACTTATTGTACTAATAATTTGTTCTTCATCTTCAGTAATTAATAAAAAAACAGTTTTATCAGGAGGTTCTTCTATTAATTTTAAAAGCTTATTGGCACATGCAATATTCATTTTTTCAGCCATCCAGATTAGCATCACTTTATAACCACCCTCGTAAGACTTTAAAGATAGAGTCTTTACAATTGCTTGAGCCTCATCAACACCAATTTGCCCTTGTTTATTATCTACACCAATTTGCTTATACCAATCAAATAAATTACCATAGGGTTGTTGCGTAAGAAGCTGTTGCCAATCTTCTAAAAACAAATTTGAAACAGGTTTACTTTTTATCTTGTCATTTGTGGTAACCGGAAAAGCAAAATGCAAATCAGGATGAGAAAAAGTATTAAATTTTAGGTTACAAGAATTATTGCCTTCAGTATTTTCACCATTTTTATTATTACATAAAATATATTGCGCATAAGCAATAGCCATAGGTAATGTACCACAACCTTCAGGCCCTACAAAAAGCTGTGCGTGTGGAATGCGACCATTTTCAACACTTTGAGTCAGATGATTTTTTATATGGTCTTGTCCTAAAATTTCTGAAAACAACATAAAGCAAATATAACCGAATTCATTTAATGTAATTGCATTAAGTCTGATATAAAAGACTGATAATCGAGTTTTTTATAATGCCAAAACACTAAATCTAATATATAAGTCTGTTATCGAGTTTTCTGTGAGTCAGCAGCTATTTTTTATAGCTTGCACTATCCATAATCTATTAACTTTTAGTTATTTGAAACTAAATTTATGAACAAAACTACTTTAATAAAGGTTCTTCTGACTCTGAATGTAATGGTATTAGGTGCGCAGGATGCTTTTAGAGGTTTTGAGGGATCTGCACAAGATAATTGGAACTACACTTCTAATATTCCATTTTATAATCAAAATTCAGACACAGATCTTTGGACAGATTATTCACAGGCCAACGGTAGAATTACCAAAGCTTTTGCAGGCTCTACATATTTAGCAGGAAGAGATTTAGATAACTCATACACAGAAGCGGTTACCGGAGAAGCTTCACCTGAGCACATTCTTACCTTTGATCCTTTTGCCATTAATGGTTTAAGTGCAGAATTTACATTTAGATTATACTACGTGTTTTTAGATAAAAATGATTATATATACTATGAATTGTCTTATGACAATGGTACAAGCTGGTCCTCTCCGGATGAACATGTAGATGTTTTTTCTACTTCACTGGGAGGTAAATTTTCTTTATCAGGATGGGATGAAATTAGATTTGATGTACCTGCAGGAAATGAGTTTGTAAGATTGAGACTTGTTATTTACCAGAACGGTAATGGTTATATAGGATTGGATAATTTTGAATTAAAAACAGTTACATTATCAACCTCAAATAATTTAATAGAAGGCTTTACATTTGGCCCAAACCCAACGGAAGGCATTCTAAAGTTAAAAGCAAAAGTAATACTTGATAAAGCAACTATGTATGATGTTTTAGGAAAAGAAATATACATACTAAAAGGAGATTCGACAGAAATGGAATTAAACATTTCTCATTTACCCAATGGAGTTTATTTTACAAAAGTAGAATCTAATGGAATTATACAAACAATAAGAGTGATTAAGAAATAGGCAAGCCCACCAATTAGAGTTTTAAACATTTTAAGAATCCGAGTAATTATTAATAATTACTCGGATTCTTAATTTATATTTGTTTTCAAAACAAAAAGAAATGAAAACTATTTACGATTTTAATTTTGAGAATAAAAAAGCATTAATTCGTGTTGATTTTAATGTACCTCTAAATGAAAATTTTGAAGTGAAAGATTCCACAAGAATCCTATCTGCAAAACCAACAATAATAAAAATTCTTGAAGATGGCGGGAGTTGTGTTTTAATGTCACATTTAGGAAGACCAAAAGGCATACAAGAAAAGTTTTCGCTTCGCCATATTGTAGATACAGTTGAGGATGTAATAGGTATAGAAGTCATATTTGTAGATAATTGTGTAGGTGAAGAAGTTGAGGAAGCTGTAAAAAAATTAGAACCCGGACAAATAATATTATTAGAAAACTTACGCTTCCATCCGGAAGAAAAAGAAGGGGAAATAAATTTTGCTAAACAACTTTCAAGGCTTGGAGATATTTATGTTAATGACGCTTTTGGTACAGCACATAGAGCGCATGCTTCTACTACTATTGTTGCTCAATTTTTCCCAAAACTAAAATGTTTCGGAATTTTATTAGCCAAAGAAATTGAATGCATTAATAAAGTCATGGAAACCGGAGAAAAGCCAATAACGGCAATTCTTGGTGGCGCAAAAGTATCTTCAAAAATCACCATTATTAAAAACATTCTTGATAAAGTAGATCATATAATTATTGGTGGAGGAATGACCTTTACATTTATTAAATCTCAAGGTGGACACATTGGCAATTCTTTAGTTGAAGATGATAAATTAGAATTAGCAAAAGAGATACTATCAAAAGCAAAAGCTAAAAATGTTCAAATTCATTTACCAGTAGATGCAGTAGTTGCTGATGCATTTAGTAATGAAGCAAACACACAAATTGTCGCAATTAATGAAATTCCAAATGGCTGGATGGGATTAGACATTGGACCGGAAACCGAAACTAAATTTGCTGAAGTTATTGCAAACTCTAAAACTATTTTATGGAATGGACCACTTGGTGTTTTTGAAATGGAAACCTTTGCCAAAGGCACAAAAGCATTAGGAAATGCAATAGCTCAAGCAACTAAAAGAGGAGCATTTTCGCTTGTTGGCGGAGGAGATTCAGTTGCTGCAGTAAAACAATTTGGGTTTCAAGACAAGGTAAGTTATGTAAGTACAGGAGGTGGAGCAATGTTAGAGAGCCTTGAAGGAAAAACACTTCCCGGAATTGCCGCAATTTTAGAAGAGTAAATATGAACTAAATTTTTATGTGTACCAAAAAAACACGATTTTAGCACAAATAACGTTCAATAATAAATTTACCCTAACAAAATGACGTTGCGATTATTAATAATATTTTTTTGTATTCAATTAGGTTTTTCTCAAACAAAAGATACTATTTCTTCTCAAAAAGTAATAATGATTGATACAATTATTGATGGGGAATTAAATCTTGTAAAAGAAGTAAAGCCTATTTCAGACTCTTTATTTAAGCGAAAACTAGAAGACAACACACAAGCATCACAATTAGATAAAAAGTGGTTAAAAGAGTTATATAGTTCATCGTTGTATGATACTATATATAAAACAGTTAGAGAGCTAAGATATGATTCTATTTATTATCCTGAGCTCCCAACAGACACTCTAAAAAAACGCCTGAAAAAGCTTAATGCCAAAACCCCTTTTAACATAGAATACAACCCGTCTTTAGAAAATGTTATAAAGCGCTATTTAAAAAACAGAAAACAATCGCTTGAGCGTTTAATGCGATTAAGTGAATATTATTTTCCGATGTTTGAGAGAGAACTTGATAACTACGATATTCCTTTAGAGGTTAAATATTTAGCCATAGTAGAGTCGGCTTTAAAGCCAAGAGCTAAATCCAGGGTTGGAGCCACAGGGTTATGGCAATTCATGTTTACTACAGGAAGGCAATTTGGGTTAGATGTAAGCAGCTATGTCGATGAGCGAAGCGATCCTATTAAATCAACAGAGGCAGCAAGTAAATATTTAGCAAGTTTGTATAGAATCTTTGGTGACTGGGATCTTGCATTAGCAGCTTATAATTCAGGTCCGGGAAACGTAACTAAAGCTATTAGACGATCCGGAGGCTATCAAAACTATTGGAATATTAGACCACATCTTCCACGAGAAACAGCAGGATATTTACCAGCTTTTTTAGCGACTATGTATATTTTTGAATATGCAGAAGAGCATGGCTTTAAACCCAACAAAGCAGAGATTACTTATATAGAAACAGACACGGTGCATGTAAAACAGATGATAACTTTAGATCAGGTTTCTGAACTTACCGGGATCAATATTGAAGAATTACAGTTTTTAAACCCTTCTTATAAATTAGACATTATTCCTTTTATTGAAGGCAAAGATTACACTTTAAGATTGCCAAGAGAGCATGTAGGAGGATTTGTTAACAATGAAGAAAAAATTTATACTTATGTAAAAGCAGAATTTGATAGACGAGAAAAACCGCTTCCACAATTTTTAAAAACAGAATCAAGAATACGTTATCGAGTTAGATCTGGTGATTATTTAGGCAGAATAGCAAGACGCTATGGTGTGAGAGTTAGCCAGATTAAGAGATGGAATGGTCTAAGAAACAATAATTTACGTATTGGACAACGCTTAACTATTTATCCAACAAAACCTGTTACAACCCCGGGTAAAATTACCTCTAAGAATTCTTCAAAAGCGTTAACAAATAAGACCGGTAAAAAAACATATAAAGTAAAATCAGGAGACTCACTCTGGAGCATATCACAAAAGTTTCCAGGAGTTTCTATTCAAAATATTAAAGATTGGAATGATATTAGTGGTACAAAGCTCATAGCGGGAATGACACTTGTTGTTTCTAAGAAATAATTCTAACAAAACAGAAAAGAATATGAAAAACTTAGTTGTAGCTGTTTTTACAGTAATCTTATTATTTGCCTGTAATGGAGGTGGTTCTAAAGGGAAAAGAATATTATCTTCATCATCTGGAAATATAAATAGTTTATCTATTGTAGCAGATAATGAATTGTGGGAAGGGAGCGTAGGCGAAAAAATCCGATCAACAATTGGAGCCCCGGTTTATGGCTTACCACAAGACGAACCTTTATTTTTCATGCAGCAAATGCCAACAGTTGTATTTTCAGACTTTGCTACTAAAAGCAGGATTATTTTAAAAATCGAAAAAAATAAACCTGCAGAAACAAAATTTTTTACAGACGTTTATGCCAAACCGCAAAAATTAGTTGTTGTTAGAGGAAATACGATACAAGAGATTAATGAGCAAATAGAATTAAATGCGCAAAAAATTATTGCCGTTTTTAAGAATGAAGAGATTAAAGAAAATCAAAGACGTATAAAATTATCTCTTAATAAAAATAATAATATCGAAAAAAAACTTGGTCTCACAATTAATTTTCCATCGGCTTACCGAGTAGCCAAAGAAGATAATGTGTTCTTTTGGTTACGAAAAGATATTAAAACAGGAACAATGAATATTATGCTGTACGAAATGCCTTTAGAGGCTATTTCTAATGGAGATGATGCTATAAACGATATTATTAAAATGAGAGACTCTATTGGCAAAGAGCACATCCCTGGACCTTTAGAAGGATCTTACATGATTACTGAAGAAGCATATACCCCTTTTTTAAACAAAACGATTATAGACAATAAACCAGCCTTAGAAACCAGAAGCACCTGGGAGGTTAAAAATGCATTTATGGCAGGGCCATTTATAAATTATATTATCGAGGATAAAACAAATAACAGGCTAGTTGTTATTGAAGGATTTACTTTTGCACCATCTGTAGCTAAAAGAAACCATGTGTTCGAGTTAGA
>JAGLKH010000247.1 GCA_023141985.1 Flavobacteriaceae bacterium
CAGGAATAGCGCTTTTGACATTAGAATTTAATTCGACTGTCATTGGAGTCATTTCCTTTATCGAAATTGTAAATAAATGTATATCTGGTTTTGACTCCATTAAATAAACAGCTTCAATCATGTCTTTTAGTCCAACATCATGTACACTCAATGCGGATGGAAAGTCTGAAGCAAATTTTGGGCGAATTAAAGAAATAGTTCCTTCATCTTTTCCATCCATAGTGGCATCAACAAAGATTACAGTTTTATAGGCTTCAAAGCAACTTAATAGTAAAAACCCACCTGTTCCGCCATCTAAAATATCTATATGTTCAGGAAGATCTATTTTAGCCATTTCTTGTATAAGGTGTACTCCAACACCTTCATCTCCCATTAAGTAATTGCCTACTCCTAAAATTAAATAGCTATTAGATTTATCTTTTTCAAAAAATAAAGCATCACTACTTATAGCAATAGGTGCTCTTTTATAATCATTCATTAGCATTTTTTTAAAAGGGATTGCCTCAAAAGTATTATTATGTCTTTTAAACTATTAAAAAATAGTTTTCACTGCTTTTGAGGCAATCTAATTTTCTTATTTATTATTGTCTCCTAAATCTACTTCAACATCAGTTTTATCTTTTTCTAGGCGCTCTTCACGAACAAATTTATATCCTCCAAACATAGATGACACTTCGCCTCTTCCTTCTAACCAATCATGATAGAATACTAGGTAAACATGAATCATTGTGAAGAAAATAAATATCCAAGTAGAGATATGATGAATTGTTCTAGCGGCAAAATCACCACCTAAAAATGGCACAACCCAATCAAATAACTTAGGTAACCACCAACCTGAAGTTGAAGCATACAAACCAAAGCCAGTAAATATTTGAATTATGGCAAGCACAAATAGTGCAACATATGAAATAGCAGCTATGCTATTATGACCAATACTTATATTTTTAATATCATGAACTTTTTCATTTTGTAGTAAAATATCAATTTTAAAAACATGCTTCAAATTGTGCCACATTTTCTTATTAAACGGCCAAAAAGCTTTCCAATTTGAAAATTGATTGCCTACAAAAGACCAATAAATTCTTAAAATCATATTAAAAAAGAAAATATAGGCAGCAGTAAAATGAATAAAGCGTACTGTACCAAACCAATATATTTCACTTGCCTCAGCATTTGATAAGATGGCTGGAGGATCGGCAATTATAAATCCAGTTATAGCTAAAACTGTAATGCTTAAAGCATTTAACCAATGAAAAATTCTCACAGGTAATTCCCAAACATAAACTCGTTTAAAATTTCTAGTTTTCATCTGATTATTTTTATAATTTGCCTAAATCTCACAACTCGAAATATTTTGTACTTGAGAAATATGTTTCCCATGTTCATCATATAAATGTACTGCACAAGCAATGCAAGGATCAAAAGAGTGAATCGTTCTTATAATTTCAAGAGGTAATTCTGGATCAGCAACCGGAGTTCCTATTAAGGTTGATTCATAAGCTGACATTTGACCATTTGGATCTCTTGGAGAAGCATTCCAAGTGGATGGTACCACCATTTGATAATTCTCTGTTTTTTGGTCTTTAATTCTAATCCAATGTGCCAATGCACCTCTAGGAGCTTCAGAAAAACCTACCCCTTTAGATTCATTTTCCCATGTTTTTGGCTCCCATTTTTCCATGTTAGCCATTCTAGAATCACCATTTTTAATATTATTCATTAAGGTATCATAAAATTCCATAGTCCAATTTGCAACTAATTGAGTTTCAATTCCTCTTGCGGCAGTTCTTCCTAAAGTAGAGAATAGCGCATCAACAGGCACATTTAAATGACCTAGTGCGCCGTTTACAGCTTCTTGGATTTCTTTATTACCTCTACCATAACCCACTAATAATCTTGCAAGTGGACCAACTTCCATTGGTTTACCTCTCCAACGAGGGGTTTTTATAAAGCTGTATTTTTGACTTACATCTAATTGGTTATATGGGGGTTTTGGTCCAGAATATTTAATATTGGTTTCACCATCCCAAG
>JAGLKH010000248.1 GCA_023141985.1 Flavobacteriaceae bacterium
GTAAAATGGCGTTATAAGTATTGGGCAGGAATATATAAAGAGCAAGGACAGTATATAAATGTAAATAGAGGTTTTGGGTTTTTAGCATATCCGGGGCGCGTTGGAATTTGGCCAGAGATTACAGTTATAGAGCTTAAAAAAGGTTCAAATAATGTCTAATTGCAAAGAAATGTTATATTTTCTCTGAAAGTGCTTGTTTTTATATTAAAGTCAGAGAGAGCCTAATATTTAACCTGTTGTTATTCAAAACGAAATTTTTTATGTAGGTTTGTAATAGCGCATTTGATTTAAAACTTTAAATTATGTCAAAATTTGGGGAATTAATAGATGTAAACACTCCTGTTTTGTTAGATTTTTTTACAGAATGGAATGAGCAATCTACGGCAATGCATGCAGTCTTGAGAGATGTAGCAGCAGCTCTGGGTGATAAAGCCAAGGTTATTAAAATAGATGTCGATAAAAACAAGGATTTAGCCGATGCTTTAAGAATAAAAGGTTTACCAACGTTAATTATCTATAAAGAAGGTGAAATGAAATGGCGTCAAAGCGGGGAGCAAGATGCTAATACACTTATTGGGCTTATACAGGAATACGTTTAAATTCAAATCCTTTTTCACTAAAATACTCTAATATTTTTGGAAGTGCATACTGCATATTGTTAGCCGCTTTTATACTATCGTGAAATACTACAATATCTCCGGAAGAAGTATTGTTAACGATGTTTTCTAAACATTTTTCGTTAGAAACAGATACATCCCAATCAATAGACAAAACTTTCCACATTATAATTTTGTAGCCCAAATGTTTTAACTGTTTTGCTTGTATTGGTTTTATTTGCCCATAAGGAGGGCGGAAGAGATTTTTGATTTTTGATTTTTGATTTACGATTTTTAAATTTTGGAATTTGGAATTTGGAATTTGATTATTTATGATTTTTTGTGCTTTTTCAATATCTAATAGATAATCTTTTGTTTTGGTGTTCCAACCTTTTAAATGATTGTGTGTGTGGTTTCCAACCGAATGCTTTTCAGTAATAATTCTTTTAAATATAGAAGGATGTTCATCAACATTTTTTCCAATACAAAAAAATGTGGCTTTTGCATTGTATTGATCTAAAATGTCTAAGGTCCAGTTTGTGATTTTTGGAGTTGGACCATCATCAAAGGTTAGATAAATAATCTTTTCTTTAGAAGGGATGTCCCAAACTAAATCTGGGAATAAAGATTTTACTATTTTAGGTGTTGTAACAGGGGTTAAGTTCATAACCCTTTATTCTTCTTCTATCGAATCAATAAATCCGCTATCAGCAGGTAAATCTTTTTCTGTTCGCTCGTCTTCTTCAGGTTCTTCTCCTGTAAATAACCTTAAGTAGCTGTTGAATTTTTGCATTTCAACTTTCACAAATTCTTCATCTTCATAAATCATTAGTACATCTACTAAACCTCTGTATCGTTCTATGTCAGTATATATGTTTTCAATTAACTGGGTTTGATTTTTTTCGTTTAGTGTACTGTAATAGTTAAGATTTTCTTGATATTTTATGGAAACGTCTTTAAAGAGTTGTCTTGCTTTTTCTTTAGCTTTTACTTCATAATAGGCCCCTATATAAGGTTCTAATAAGGTGTAGTATCCAAAATCGTTTACCGGCATTTTTTCCATAGCAAGGTCAGCGATTTCTTCAGCTTTTTCAAATTGACCTTCATTAATTAAAGTCTCAATTAATCGTGCTATATTACCTCTATAAGAAATGCCGTTTTTACGGGTTTCTACATCATGATAAATATTGCCTCCACTATTCCCCCATTCCCAGGATTTAACCATATTGTACATAACCTCACTATCTATTCTTCCCATATCAAAAGGATTTGCTCTTTCTATAGGAGTTTTAATGGGCACGAGTTTATAACATAATCCATCAAGTTGTAGAAAATCTTTCATCCAAATATAATCATCGTCTCCAAAAGCACCACCTGTAAAATAAATAGGGCGTTCCCAATTATTGTTAGCAATAATATCTAACATGAGTAAACGATTTTTATAGAGTGCTCCTCCTTTTATTTTAATATCAATATAAGGAACTATTTTACTCGAATCTTTTTCTTTAACAATGTTATGTTTTAAAACAGAAGCTTTATTAACAGGAATTCTTACGTTTTCAGTGGGTAAATAGTTAGCGTTTAGATCTTGAGATCTCATCTTGCTTATATCATAACCTTCCTGTTGTAATACCGTTTTATATTTAGCTCTTGGATTATCGCTGGTAATAAAATTTAAAAATTCTTTAATGTTTATAGTGTCTTTAAATCTCACATCTTTTAAGATGTAATCTCTAGTGCCATATTTGTATTTGTCGTGAGTGAGTTGAGATGGTATAGGGTCGCTTTCATAAGCTTTACGCTTCATTTGGTCGATATACCAATCGGTTTGAAACAAACTCGTATTTACAACTCTTACATCGGTTCGAATGCCTTCAATTTCTTGAGCATACCATAATGGGAAAGAATCGTTATCACCAATGGTAAATAAAATAGCATTGGGTTGGCAGGATTCTAAATATTTTACAGCCATAGCATGAGCAGTTGCTTTCCCGGACCTATCATGATCATCCCAATTGTTTGCTGCTAAAATGGCTGGAACTAAAGCCAAGCAAATAAGAGTAATTGCAGGAGCAAGTAAAGCGTGTTTTTTAAATTTACTTATGGCATTATATATTGCATAAACCCCAAAACCAATCCATATGGCAAATACATAAAAAGAACCAACCACCGAGTAGTCTCTTTCCCGAGGTTCGAAAGGGCGAACATTGGTATAAACCTGTATGGCAATTCCGGTAAAAAGGAAAAAAACCAACATGACCCAGAACAACTTTTTATCTGTATTGAATAAAAAGAAAAGTCCAATTAAACCTAAAATAAGTGGTAAGAAATAATAAGTATTACGGGCTTTATTATTAAGCACATCGCCTGGTAAATCATCTTGCGACATACCTAAATGTTGCTCATCGATAAATTTAATGCCACTTATCCAGTTGCCATGCATATCGTATTTTCCTTGTATATCGTCTTGTCGTCCTGTAAAATTCCACATAAAATAGCGCCAATACATATAGCCCAGTTGGTATTCTAGCATATATGCAATGTTTTGACCAAGAGAAGGTTTTTCAATATCTAAATATCGGCCATAGGTTCTTAAGAATTTATGATAATCTTCATAATCTATAAGCCCTTCAGAAACACGACTTCTAAAATCAGAAACTAAATCTCTTAATTCATTTTCCATTTGATATTCAGTTTTAATATTAAAATCTAAATACCCGGAATAAAGCATGTAATTTTCGGCATGTTCTGTACTCCACATTCTCGGTAGTATTGAAGCATGATCGGAATTATAATTTTGTCTTGCGTTTTTATAATCGTTTACAATAACATATTCTCCTTTTTCATAATCTTTTTCATATTTGGGTTTATCGTCAGAATAAGGATTGTTTTCGTCTTCACCAGAATATTGGTCTGTAAATTGAGGGCCATAAAACAAATGTGTTTTAGGGTACTGCTCTAAATTATAATAAGCCAGTAATTCTCTTGCACTCGAAGGGTTATTCTCATTAATTATAACATTAGCATTTGCTCGAATTGGAAGCAATATCCAGGACGAGAACCCAATAAAAATAAAAAGGACGCAGAGTATTAAAGCATTAGCATGTTTATATTGTTTTTCTCTTGTATATTTTATTCCAAAGTAGAATAAAGCTATTGCAACAATACCTGCAATTATAGATCCAGAGTTAAATGGTAATCCAATACTGTTTATAAAAAACACTTCTGAAGCACTAAAAAATTTAAGTGTCGTAGGAAGTAAAAGTTTAAAAATAATGAGTAAAATGGCAACTACAGCAAGATTAGCAATAACAAAATTCTTTACCGTAATGTCTTTGTAATTCTTAAAGTAATATATTAACCCTATAGCGGGAATTGTTAGTAGTCCCATAAAATGAACTCCAAAAGAAAGTCCTGTAATAAAAGCAATTAAAATCAACCATTTGTCCCCTCTGGGTTTATCCATATCTTGTTCCCAACGCAATCCTAAATAGAACAATGTAGACATAATAAGAGTTGCCATGGCATAAACCTCTGTTTCAACAGCATTAAACCAAAACGAATCTGTAAAAGTAAATGCCAAACTACCAACTAATGCCGCTCCTAAAATTGCTTGACCTTGTTCTTTTGTTATGGCTTCTGTCGTAACTACTAATTTTCGTAATAAAATAGTAATAGACCAAAACATAAATAATATGGTAAAAGCACTTGCTACGGCGCTCATCATATTAAGCATAAGCCCTATTTGAGAAGGATCAGTAGCAAATAAAGAGAAAAATGCACCTAACATTTGAAACAATGGAGCTCCGGGAGGATGACCAACTTGTAGTTTAGATGAAGTTAAAATATATTCTCCGGCATCCCAAAAACTCACTGTTGGTTCAACAGTTAAACTATATGTGATTAGTGCTATTAAAAAAACGAACCAGCCTAAAATGTTGTTCCACTTTTTAAAGTTGAAGTATACCATAATTATTGTTTGTTTCCGATGGCGAATTTAAGAATAAATAAATTACACTTGAAGTTTTTTATGTAAACGTTATGATCTATCTATTATTTTATTGATAAATAGTTTGTGCAACAAAAACTTTGTTATAAATTTGCAACCTCAAATAAAGAATGGCCTATGGTGTAACTGGCAACACGTCTGGTTTTGGTCCAGAAGAGTCTAGGTTCGAGCCCTAGTAGGCCAACAAAAAACAGAATTCTATAATTTATTAAATTAAATTATAATTTTGTTTTCAATGCTAAATGACATTTAACCCCTTGTAATAATCAAGATAAATGTTGTATATTCGCAGCGCTGAAAGAGGAAAAAAGAAGATGAGGGGACGTAAAGTCCCCTCTTTTTATACTAAAAAATGTTCAAAAGCACGGTTAAAGCATTATTAGATAAAAGTCTTGAAGAAAGAAAAGACTTGTTTTTAATAGACTTCGATGTCTTAGATGGTAATTCAATACGAGTAGTTATTGATGGAGATAATGGAGTTCTAGTTGAAGATTGTATGTATATAAGTCGGGCGATAGAGCATAATTTAGATAGAGAAGAACATGATTTTTCTTTAGAAGTGACCTCAGTAGGAGCAACAACGCCTTTAAATAATAATAGGCAGTATAAAAAAAATATTGGTAGAATAGTAGTTGTTAAAGCTGTAGACAATCAAAAGTTTGAAGCTAAATTAATACAAGCAGATAATGAAGGCATAACTTTAGAGTGGAAAGCCAGAGAACCGAAACCTATAGGGAAAGGTAAAGTTACAGTACAAAAACAAGCAAAACT
>JAGLKH010000249.1 GCA_023141985.1 Flavobacteriaceae bacterium
ATATGCTAATACTGCCTCCATTTTTTTATCTATAAATCCCGATACATCTACAACAAAATCAGGTTCTAAATTCTTCCATTGTATATAGTGGTAAACATGTTTTGGTCGCCATGGGTCTTGCCAACCATCTTCATCTTCACATATTGTATCAATCTTAAGTAAACCGCTTAAAAAGCAAGAATCACTCACCAATTTACTTCCTTTGCCATGATCAATATGTCTATCCTCTACAGCATTACAAAGGACAATTTCAGGCTTAAACTTACGAATCATTTTAACAAGTTCAATTTGGTGTTTCATATCATTTACAAAAAATCCATCGGCAAACTCCATATTAGTACGCATTGCAACTCCAAGAATCTTTGCGGCAACTTCAGACTCTTCATCTCTTGTTTCAGCTGTGCCACGAGTTCCTAATTCTCCACGGGTTAAATCGATAATGCCAACTTTTTTACCATTGGCAATTTCTTTAGCTATGGTTGCTCCACAACCTAATTCTACATCGTCTGGATGTGAACCAAAGGCAAGTATATCTAATTTCATGATTTATTTTTCTGATTTAAAAAATTAAAGTTAAAAAAAAGAACCTTATGATTCTAAACTTAATACCTAAATAGGTTTTTTGTTTGCATATTTACAATTTTTTAATTCAATTAATAAAAAATAACACAAAAATATCAAGTGGTTTGAAAACATGATATATATCATAACAAATCACAGTCTATAAAAGTAACTTTAACCTTGAAAAATAAGAAACGTAAAAGCATAAAATTTGACACAATGAAAAATTTGACAATGACTCCAAAAAAGGTAGATTTAAAAAAGTATGGTATTAATGATGCCAATGTATATTGGAACCTTTCTCCTGAAGAATTACAACAAATTTCAGTTGAAAAAGGAATGGGTAAAGAAACCAAAAATGGAACACTAGCTTTAAATACCGGTAAATTCACAGGTAGATCTCCTCAAGATCGTTTTTTAGTAAAAGATGATTATACTAAAGATAAAGTATGGTGGGGAAAAGTAAACAAACCCATTTCTTCAGAAAATTTTGATAAGCTTTATGACGAAGTAATAACATATATGTCGGGAAAAGATCTGTATGCCAGAGATGCCTATGTATGCGCTGACCCCAAATATAAAATGAATGTTAGAACAGTAACTGAATATCCATGGTCCAACATGTTTGTTTATAATATGTTTTTACGACTTGAAGCCGAAGAATTAGAAAACTTTGAAGAAGAATGGTTAGTGCTATGTGCTCCTGGCTATGAAGCCAAAGATCCAGCGGCATATGGTATTCGTCAAGGTAACTTCTCAATATTAAATTTTACTCGCAAAGTCGCTTTAGTAGGAGGCTCAGCTTATACCGGCGAAATTAAAAAAGGGGTTTTCTCTGCGCTTAATATGATCTTACCAACCGATAAGAATGTACTGCCAATGCATTGTTCGGCAAATGTTGGTGATGATGGTGATACTGCAATTTTCTTTGGATTATCCGGGACAGGAAAAACAACTTTATCTGCCGATCCGGACAGAAAATTAATTGGTGATGACGAACATGGCTGGACTTCTGAAAATATAATCTTCAATTTTGAAGGGGGTTGTTATGCAAAAGTTATTGATTTGACCGAAGAAAAAGAACCAGATATTTTTAGAGCCATTAAGCCGGGCGCTATTCTTGAAAACGTGATTTTCGACGAAAATGGAAATGTTGATTATGAAGATACTACAATTACACAAAATACGCGTGTAAGTTATCCAATCTACCATATAGACAATATTCAAAAACCCTCTTTTGCCGGTAATCCTAAAAATATTTTCTTTTTAACCTGTGATGCATTTGGTGTGTTACCTCCTATATCTAAACTTACTCCGGGACAGGCTGCTTATCACTTTATTTCAGGATATACAGCTAAAGTAGCAGGAACTGAAGCAGGAATAACAGAACCTGTTCCTTCTTTCTCTGCATGCTTTGGCGCTCCATTTATGCCATTACACCCTACAGTTTATGCCGAAATGTTAAGTGAAAAAATGCAAGAAGCCGGTGTTAATGTTTGGTTAGTAAATACTGGCTGGAGTGCTGGCCCTTATGGAGTTGGCTCTCGCATAAAATTAAAATATACCAGGGCAATGATTACTGCTATTCTTAATGGTGAATTAGACAATGTAGACTACAGTCAACATCCAATATTTGGGCTATTCATGCCAAAATACTGTCCAAATGTACCAACCGAAATTTTAGATCCAATGAATACATGGTTACAAAAAGGAGCTTATATAAGCAAGTCAATTCAATTAGCTCATTCATTCCATCTAAACTTTGAGAAATTTACCAATCAGGCCTCACAACAAATAATTGAAGGTGGGCCCTTAATTGATGAGCATCATCATTTAGATGAACATATTTAATGGTTTATTTATTTTTCAAAGAGGCTGTCTAAAAAGTTTATTTCAATCGTCATTACCTTTAGACAGCCTCTTTTAATTTATTAATACTTTACTTGAAGTCTTTAATATAGCTTGCTCAATATCCTGAATTATATCTTTCCTACTCTCAATACCAACCGAAAAACGAATTAGCCTGTCTGTTATGCCTTGGGCATCTCTTTCTTCTTGAGATAACAACGCGTGTGATGCCTTATATGGCAATAGCATAGTACTTTCTACTCCTGCTAAACTCATCGTGGGTTTAATGAGGTTCAGTGCTTTTAAAAAGGCTGAAGCATCTATGCCTTCAATCAATTCAAAAGACAGCATTGCTCCAAAACTCTTCATTTGTGTTTTTGCTAATTTATAATCCGGATGTGATTTTAAACCCGGATAATATACTTTGTTAATCCGTTCATGTCGTTCTAAAAAACGAGCTATTTTTTTAGCATTCCTATTTTGTGTTCTTACACGAATTCCTAATGTTTTCATACTGCGTTCTAACATCCAAACGGTAAAATCGCTTAAACTCCCTCCTGTGTTTTTGGCAAGGTTCCAAATAGTTGATATATGCTCTTGTGTTGAAGCTACTGCTCCTGCACAAATATCGCTATGGCCTCCAAAATACTTCGTGGCACTATGTATTACAATATCAATTCCAAAATCGATTGGGTTTTGTATTACAGGAGAAGCAAAAGTGTTATCGATCACCGAAATAATATTTCTTGAAATGGATAAGTCGGCAATTTCTTTAATATCTACAATCTTTAACAATGGATTAGATGGTGTTTCAATATAAATCATTTTTGTATTGGGTTGAAGCACTTTTTCGAAATCTGAAAGCTTTAAACCCTCTGTAAATGTATATTCGATATGATACCTGTCAAATTGGGTCTCCACTAAATTTCGTGTGCCGCCATACAAATCTTTTTGCAGTACAATATGATCTCCAGCACTTAAAAACGCCATTAAGCTAGTACTAATAGCGGCCATACCAGAACCAAAAATCATAGCAGCTTCAGCATGTTCTAATGCTGCAATTTTCTTAGATAAATATTCCTGATTTGGTGTGTTAAAATAGCGAGGATAACGCAATACATCTACATCTTCAAATTGATAAGATGTAGATAAATATATTGGAGACACAGCGCCATTAAATTGCTCGTCTTTTATATCGCCTACATGTGTACAAATGGTATTTAGTCCTAATTTTTGTTTAGTCATTGAATTATTTTTTAGAGACTGTAATTTACAAAAAGCTGAATAACAAAAACTATATTTAACTGTTTTTCATTTTCCTTTTTTAGACTATATATTACAGGCCGTATCATTTTATTTTTAATACATTGTTGCACATATATTTTATATGAACAAAACTAAAATTCATCATCATTTCATACTTCATAAGCCTTATGGCTATTTAAGTCAGCTTATTAATAACCAAAATCATAGAAAAAACAAGCGTCTTTTAGTCGAATTACATAATTTTCCAGAAGGCACTATGGCTATTGGAAGATTAGACGAAGCTTCTGAAGGTCTATTATTCTTAACTACAGATGGAAAAGTTAGTGAATACATAAGAAGCAGAAATGTAGAAAAAGAATACTATGTACAAGTAGATGGTATAATAACACTAACAGCAATTGAGCAACTTCAAAAAGGAGTAGAAATTGGTGTCAATGGTCAAAAATATATGACTAAACCATGTAAAGTAAAACTTATAGAATCCGTTGACCATCTACCGTTAGCAAATAGACATGTACGTGACGATCGTCATGGTCCAAAAAGCTGGGCATCAATAACTGTTACCGAAGGCAAATTCAGGCAAATACGTAAAATGACTGCTGCTGTAGGTTTCCCTACATTACGATTAGTGAGAGTTAGAATTAGAGATATATATTTAACAAATAATCCTGGAGAAGTTATAGAGGTTGAGAAGTTTTTAAACTAATCTCACCACTGTTTTTGTTGGTCTTTAGTTAAAAATGTCCAGGCAACAATACGAGATGTTTTATTGCCTAATTGCATTGCTATGGTTTTAATTTCTGTTGCACCTAATTTATTTAAAGACGCATACATCGATTTTACATTCTCTTTTTTTGATACTAATGTCGTGTACCAAAAACAGTTTGATTTAAACAAGGAGCTTTCATACAAATAGTTATGCACAAAGGCTTTTTCTCCACCTTTATAGCACAACTCATTGTGTTTTCCACTAAAATTTCTAACGCCTTCTCCATTTTTTCCTAATCCCCTTAATTTTTTATTAGTTGCTTGTATCATTTCTGCTTCAGATTTAAAAAAAGGAGGATTACATATGCTTGCTGAAAACTTATCGGATGGCTTTAAAATTCCTTTAAAAATTTGAGATTTATCATCTTGAAATCTTAACTGTATCTTTTTACTAAGCTCATTTTCATCTATATTTTTCTGTGCTTGTTGTATAGACTTATCATCAATGTCTGTGGCTACAAACCTCCAACAATAGACTTGATGTCCTAATAGAGGATAAATGCAAGTTGCTCCGGTTCCAATATCTAAAACAGTTACATTATTATCTATTCCCGAAGATTTAAGCAACTTCTCTAACTGATGAATGTATTCTACCCTACCAGGAATTGGCGGACACAAATTATCATCAGGAAACTCCCAATACTTAATATTATAATGGGTAAATAATAATGCGGTATTTAAATTTTTAACAGCTTCCGGATTGGCAAAATCAATAGTTTGCCTATTATATGTATTTGTAAATACAAATTCCTTTAATTGTGGATATACGACACATAGCTTCGAAAAATCGTAACCCGATTTGTGGATATTGTTTTTATGCATTGCCACTTTCTTTTCCTCTCAACAATTTATTCTGCTCTTCCATCAATTCGGTTAATTGTGATAAGAGTTCAATGTCTTTTGGTGTCGCTACAGTAGTGTCTTTAATATCTTGAGCTTTTTTGTATAAACGATTCATAAATTTAACCACTATAAAAATGGTGAATCCTATAATTAGAAAGTCTAAAATAGCTTCGGCAAAAACACCATAACCAATAACGACTTCTTCCGAAAGAATAGTGCCGGAAGCATCTGTTACTGCATCTCGTAATACAATACGTTTATTTTGGAGGTTAATGCCATTGGTCAATAACGATAATGGTGGCAATAATATTTTTTTCACCAAAACGCTTATTACTGTATTAAAGGATGCTCCGATAATAATACCAATAGCCATATCCATCATATTGCCTTTAACAGCAAATTCTTTAAATTCTTTAAATAATTTCATGTGTTAATATTTATTGTTTTCAATGGTCACATACAACTCGTAATAATCATTTCTTTAGGTAAGAAACTTTTATCATGCTCGTTTCAAAAGACTAAGATTATAATTGTAGTAAATATATTCGTTTGAATTTTGAGTTTAAAATAGTTCTCGATACAAAATTCTTTAGAAGTATTTCACCCGAACTGACTTTCTAACCTGAATTGATAATTTTAACTCAACAAATCGTAATTCATCATTCACAAATCGCAATTGTGCTACTTCTTAAAGAACTTAATATACTTTCTATACGCAACAAATCCTAAAATTGCTATTATAACAATACTTATTATAATAATATTTATACTTGCTATTTGCTGTCCCGATTGATAGGAGTGCAATCCTGAAAGATAAAAATTAACGCCGAAGTATGTGAAAATTATACTTGCAAAAGCAATCACAGACATTAAATTGAATCCATAACGTCCACGAAGCCCGGGAACCAATCGCATGTGTATTACAAAAGCATAGACCATTATACTAATTAATGCCCAGGTTTCTTTTGGATCCCAGCCCCAATAACGTCCCCAACTTTCGTTTGCCCACATACCACCAAGAAAATTTCCAATGGTTAGCATTACTAAACCAACGGTTAACGCCATTTCGTTAATTATAGTAAGCTCCTTTATATTGAGCCACATCTTATCTTTATTGTTTTGGTTAGTAAAAACCATAAGTAATAATGATACAATACCTAGAATCATACCTAAAGCAAAAGGCCCATAACTACCAACAATAATGGAGACATGAATCATTAGCCAATAACTATCTAAAACAGGCTGTAAATTTGCAATAGCAGGATCCATCCAGTTCCAATGTGCGATCATTAAAATCATAGACGTTACAAAAGCCGTAGATGCTATAGTTAAATCACTTTTTCGACCAAAAATTAAACCAAATAACATGGTTGCCCAAGCTACATAGATCATAGATTCGTAAGCATCACTCCAAGGTGCATGTCCCGAAATATACCAGCGTGCAATAAGTCCGGCTGTATGCAATACAAATAATACTAAAATGATATAACGAAATACTTTTACAGCAATTTTAAGAGCATTACTCTTGCTATTAAATATTTGTACGATTAATAAAACAAACATTAGTGTTCCTGCATACATATACCAACTAAAAAGCTTCTTAAAAATATCGTACTTATTATAAAGCACCTCGGTTTTTACTTTATCATCACTTAGCATTACAGCACTACCAATCTTAAACTGAGTTTTTTTAATGGCTTCTAACAGCTTATCACTTTCGGTATAATCGCCAGACTTCTTATCCTTGTTAAGCATATACAAATAGGCTTTAAACCCATTGTTAATAAAGTTACCATACAAAGTGTCTTGTAACTTGTAATTTCCGGTTCTGTAATCTTGTGTCGATATCCATTTATTGTTTGCATCATCAGGAAGAGGGAATATTTTTAGCGAATTTCCTTGTATGGTATAATAAAGTAGATTTACACGTT
>JAGLKH010000025.1 GCA_023141985.1 Flavobacteriaceae bacterium
CATTTTAGATTTAAAGATAAGTTTGATTATAATATTGTTGTTGAGGAAGATATAAAGGTTGAAGAATTTCAAATTCCACCAATGTTACTACAGCCATACATCGAAAATGCTGTTTGGCATGGATTAAGATATAAAAAAGAGAAGGGACGATTAGATATAACCATCTCACAATATGTAAAAGATGAAATCGTCATTACCATTACCGACAATGGTATTGGACGAGAAAAGTCGAAAGCTTTGAAAACGGAAAATCAACAAAAGCAAAATTCAACTGGAATGGGAAATATTAAAAAGCGTGTTGCTATTTTAAACGAGATGTATAAAGATAAGGTCGATGTGTTTATTAATGATTTTCAAGATGAAGATGATACTGGAACAAAAGTTGTTGTAACCCTTAAAAAAGATTAGATGAAGCTTAATTCAATCATTGTTGAAGATGAAGAAACCAGTAGAGAAATACTAAAAAACTACTTAAAAAAGTACTGTCCGAATGTTTCAGTTTTAGGCGAAGCTTCTAATGTAGATGAAGCTTTGGTGTTAATTAGAAATAACGAGTTAGACTTGGTTTTCCTTGATGTAGAAATGCCTTATGGTAATGCTTTTGATTTACTCGAAAAAGTAGGAGATATAAACTTCGAAACTATTTTTGTGACTGCTTATAATCATTATGCAATAGAAGCTCTTAATGCGCATGCATCCTATTATTTAATGAAACCTATCTCTATAGACGAACTCATAAAAGCAGTAGATTATGTGGTAGAAATAAAATCTAAAGAAGATGCATTGCAAGATCAGGTATTGGTGCCAAAAACAAATTCTGTAAATGGTAAAATTACAATTCCGCAGCAGGATGGTTTTGAAGTCTTAGAAACTGCAAATATTTTATATTGTAAAGCCGATGATAATTATACAGAAATCTACTTGAATAACAGCAAAAAGAAACTTGTAAGTAAAACTTTAAAGTATTTTGAAGAGGCTTTAGTAGAATCTGGTTTTGCAAGAGTTCATAAATCTTTTTTAGTCAATGTAAATGAAGTGATAAAATATAAAAAGGGAAAAGGAGGGCATGTTGTTCTGTCTAACGGAAAGGAAATTATAGTTTCTGCTTCAAAAAAAGCAGATTTACTATCTTACTTTAAATAAATATTGTCACCTCGAGTGATTTTGTAAAGCGAAACGATACAAAATAGTATCGAGAGGCATATGATTTTTTAATTTGTCCTCGATACTTTTCTTTCTGAAAAACTCGAACAGACATCAATAAATATAAATTATGCCAATAATAAAACCTGTAAACGGGAAATTGCCACAAATCCCAGAGGATTGCTACATCGCTGAAAACGCAACGATAGTTGGTAATGTACAAATGGGAAATCAATGCAGTATTTGGTTTAATACTGTTATTAGAGGTGATGTACATTACATTAAATTAGGAAATAAGGTAAACATACAAGATGGAGCAGTAATTCATGCCACCTATAAAACCTCACCAACCAATATTGGTAATAATGTCTCTATTGGTCACAATGCCATAGTACATGGTTGTACCATTCATGATAATGTATTGATTGGTATGGGAAGCATTGTAATGGACGATTGCGTTGTAGAAAGCAACAGTATTATTGCTGCAGGAGCTGTAGTAACAAAAAATACAATTGTAGAATCAGGAAGTATTTATGCTGGAATTCCTGCCAAAAAAGTAAAAGATATTAGCGAAGAACTTATTAATGATGAAATAAATCGTATTGCTGATAACTATGTAAAATATTCGGGGTGGTTTAAGCAGCCTTAGATTTATTTTCGATAACTGAAATTAAATCTTCAACATTTTTTAGTGCATTTATTTTTTTTGAAGACATAAATTCTTGTAAATCATTCTCTTTTTTAAGAAGTATAATAGGAAATTCCAGGTTGCTATAGTTTGGGTAGCGCCGTACAAACTCATCAATATGATAGAATTTCATATCAATTTCACTTTGAGCTCTAAAACTTTTCCAGGTTTTATTTTCAGTAAATGTATTGTAGGTAATTGCACATAAATTACAAGAATATGTTTCTGGGTTAAGTAGCTTGTTACTAATATCAATAATAGTATTTGCAAATCCAGATTTGGCATTATAAATGAATAGTAGTGAGCTCATTATTCTTAGTTCGAAATAATAAGATTTACTTACTAAAAATCTAAATATTCAACGGTATAACTATTGCCTAAAAGTGCAGACATGATTTCTGTATTACTATTAGTATAAAATTGAAGTTTGGGTTTAGCAATTTTAGTATTCAATAGATTATGTTGCACTAAAACAGCTTGGGTTTGTTTAGCAACAGCTTCACCAGAATCAATAATTTTTACATGTTTTGGAAGCATGTTAATTAATAAAGGAATTAAGTAAGGATAATGTGTACAACCTAAAACCAAATAATCAATATTTGCATTAAGCATTGGTTGTATATAATGTTGTAGAAGTATTTTCATTTCTTCAGAATTCAGCTTCCCGCTTTCAATGAGTTGAACAATACCTTCTCCAACTTGTTCAATGACACATATTCCACTAGTAAATAAATCGGTAGTTTTAGAAAATAAATCGCTAGATAAAGTTCCTTTTGTAGCTAAAATACCAACAGCTTTAGTTTTTGTTTGAAGCGCTGCCGGTTTAATGGCTGGCTCTATGCCAATAAAAGGAATAGTATAGGTTTCCCGAAGTGTTTTTATAGCATTTGTAGTCGCAGTATTACAGGCTACAATAATAAGTTTACAATCTTTTTGTAATAGTAATTCGGTGTTTTTAATGCTTAAGTCAATGATTCTTTCTTTAGACTTATTTCCATAAGGTGCATGTTTGCTATCAGCAAGATAAATTGTATTTTCGTTTGGTAAAAGCGAATGAATCTCTTTCCATATAGAAGTTCCTCCAACACCAGAATCAAAAATACCAATAGGTCGTTTACTCATAACTTTACCATTTTAATTTTAAGTAAGTTTAATTAAGAAATGGTTTTACAAAAATAAAAAAGCTACTTAATTAAAAGTAGCTTTTTAGATTTATTGTTTGAGAATCCTGCGAAGGCAGGAATGACAGTTTTTAGAATCCTAATTCTTTTTTTACATCTGCTAAAAGGTCCTTGCCATCTGCCAGTAAAAGCGTCCCTTGGCCTTCTCTGGAGTCTAAGACATATTGAAAGCCTTGTGCTTTTCCAACTTTTTGGATAGCATCTTTAACTTCTTTATAAATAGGCGTAAATAGATCTTGTTCCTTCTTTTGTAAATCTTGTTGTGCTTGACCTTGATATTGTTCAATACTTGTTCTGATTTCTCCTACTTCTTGAGCTCTTTTTGCATTTACTTCTTCTGTTTTTGTAGAAGCTTCAGCATCGTATTGTTTCAGTTT
>JAGLKH010000250.1 GCA_023141985.1 Flavobacteriaceae bacterium
TATTTAGAAGGAAAAAAAATAGTTACACTAAATGAATATTCCAAAATAAATAAAGTTTCCCATTCTAATTTAATCAATAAGGCAAAACGACAAACTATTGAAGCTTTTTTAGAAAAAGGAATTTGGAAAATAGGTTTGTAGTTTTAAACCTTGTCATCAAATATTATTCTATCTTACATTTGTTTTTTTATAAAGAATTAATAACCAATGAACAACCCAGAACTTGAATTAGCTTGGAATTTCGTCGAAAAAACTGATAGAAATATCTTTTTGACTGGAAAAGCGGGTACAGGTAAAACTACTTTTTTACATAGAATAAAATACGAATCCTTAAAAAGATTGGTTGTCGTTGCTCCAACAGGAGTTGCAGCGATAAATGCAAAGGGGGTTACAATACATTCATTTTTTCAGATGCCTTTTGGTCCCATTATTCCTGGAGTTGAGTCCAAAAAATCAAAATTCAAATTCAATAGGACGAAAATTGATATTATCAGGTCTTTAGACTTACTAATTATTGATGAAATTAGTATGGTTCGAGCTGATTTATTAGACGGGATAGACCAAGTATTAAGGCGCTATAAAAACAGAAATAAAGTATTTGGAGGTGTGCAAGTGTTAATGATTGGTGATTTGCAACAACTCTCGCCTGTGGTAAAACCCAACGAATGGGAATTATTAAAACCTCATTATGAAACCCCCTATTTTTTCAGTAGTAAATCCTTTCAAGAATCAAATGTAATTAGCATTGAACTCAAGCATATTTACAGGCAAGACAATGAAGCATTTATTGCCATTCTAAATGAAATTAGAAATGATAAATTAAGCCCTGAATCAGCATCAATTTTAAATAATAGATTTCAACCAGAATTTGTTCCAAAGAAAGAAGATGGTTACATCACATTAACCACACATAATAACAGAGCAAATGCCATAAACAAGCAAGAGCTAAACAAATTAAAAACCAAAAGCGAAATATATAAATCTGAAATTACTGGAAAATTCAATGAATATGCCTATCCAACTTACAAGGAATTAGAGCTAAAAGTGGGGTCACAAGTGATGTTTATTAAAAATGACAGCAATATTGAAAAACGATATTATAATGGAAAAATTGGAACCATAACCTATTTAGATAAAGAGTCTGTTTATGTAAAATGTCCTAATGAAGAAAACGACATTGAAACCACACCAGAAACTTGGGAAAATATAAGCTATAGCATTAACCAAGAAACCAAAGAAATAGACGAAATAATTGCAGGCTCTTTTTTGCAAATTCCGTTGCGGTTGGCATGGGCTATTACCATTCATAAAAGTCAAGGGTTAACCTTTGAAAAAGCCATAATTGATGCAGAAGCGTCATTCGCTCATGGACAAACCTATGTGGCATTGAGTAGGTGTAAATCTCTGGAAGGCATTATTTTAAAAACACAAATTAAAGATAGCAGTATTATTAATGATAATCGTGTAGCTACATTTACCAAAGACGTAGAAGACAACTTACCAAATGAGGTGGATTTGAATAATTCACAAAAAACATATCAGTTAAATTTAATTAATGATTTGTTTAATTATTATCAATTTATATACCCATTAAAGCGGATTATTGACATCTATTATAACAATAAAACCAGTATAGAAGGAAACGTTATTGAAATCATTCCAATTATTAAAAATAATGTAACGGATTTACTAAAAATTAGTACTCTATTTAAAAATCAAATAGATGAATTAAGCATTTCTGTAAATATCTTGGAGGATGATAAAAAGTTGCAAGAAAGGTTACATAAAGCAATAGCCTATTTTATACAATATACAAACGAAAAAATTAAAGTTCCCTTTAAAGAACTAGCATATTCAACAGATAATAAGCAAATTAAAAAAGACATTGATTTTCAATTGAATAAATTTGAAGATTTTTTAGAAATTAAGCTGTTTTGCCTAAATGGATTAGCCGAGAAGTTTTCTGTTTCAAAGTATTTAGAATTAAGAGGAAAATCTGTTTTACAGAAAGATCCCAAACCTAAATCTAAGCAGAAACGTGCTGAAGTAACCTCAACAAAACACCCAAAATTATTTGAAGAATTAAGAGAATTACGAAACATTTTAGCACATTCAGAAAATGTGAGTCACTATCAAATATTTACTCAAAAATCATTATTTGAGATGTGCGAATATTTTCCGCTTACAGATTCAGAATTGCGAAAAATTAATGGCATGGGAAAAGTAAGAGTTCAAAAGTATGGTGCAGAAATATTAGATGTAATCAAAAAGTATGCTACTGATAATAATTTAGAATCCAATATTAGTAAGGGTTTCACTCAAAGTGAAACCCTTACTAAAAAAAAAGAAGACACTAAAAAAGTGTCGCTAAAACTATATAAAAATGGAAAAACTATTGGAGAAATTGCTAAAGAAAGAGGTTTAACCAAAAATACTATCGAAGGACATTTGGCTTCGTTTATTACATCAGGTGAAATTAAAATAACAGATTTAATGCCTGTAGAGAAATT
>JAGLKH010000251.1 GCA_023141985.1 Flavobacteriaceae bacterium
GGATTTACTGCAGGAGCAGGAATTTTAATAGCTTTTAAACAATTTCAGCATATTTTCGGAATTAAGGTCCCACAAGGGAGCTCAATGGTTGAAATTGTAACTTATATAGCCAAGCACATCTCTGAGGCCAATTGGTATATTTTTGCAGTTGCAGCCGGAACATTAGCAATTGCATTACTTATTAAAATTTTAATAAAACCATTATCGAGATATTATATGATAATTGCTATGGTTGCAGGTAGTTTTTTGGCAGTATGGCTTGGTGGTGATTCAAACGGAATTGAAACACTAGGAAATTTACCTTCAAACCTTCCTCCATTTAGAATACCGGATTTGAGTTATGAAAACGTTAAAGCATTAAGCTCTGGAGCCATGGTTTTGGCATTATTAGGTTTAATAGAAGCTGTTGCCATAGGGAGATCAATTGCTTTAAGAACACATCAAAAAATTGACGGGAATCAAGAGTTTATTGGTCAGGGTTTATCAAACTTAATAGCAAGTTTTTTCTCAAGTTATGCAGGATCAGGTTCTTTTACCCGTTCGGGAATAAACCATCAATCTGGTGCTAAAACTCCAATGGCAGCAATTTTTGCCTCAGTTTTTTTAATGGTTGTATTATTGTTGTTAGCCCAATACGCATCTTTTCTACCAAAAGCTGCTATGGGTGGAATTATTTTATTGGTAGGTTATAATTTGATAGATTTTCATCATATAAAGCAAGTTTTTAAAAGTAGTGGAAGAGAATTGATTGTTTTAGCAATTACCTTATTAGGAACCTTATTTTTTGATTTGGAATTTGCCTTACTTGCCGGCATTTTATCTTCCTTTTTCTTTTATATGGAACGTACATCAAAACCAAACATCGCTACACTTGCCATTAACAAACAAAGAAGGCTGATAAATAAGATTAGAGATAAAGATGCAGTTGAATGTTCTAATTTAAAAATTTTACGCATTGACGGCTCATTATATTTTGGTTCTATTGAAAAAATATCAGATTATTTATCAAATTTATATGGTCAAAATGAAATTCAACATGTTTTAATAGCAGCAGATGGAATAAATTTTATTGACTTGGCTGCTGCCGAATGGCTTACTAATGAAATATTCAAGTGGCAAAAAAATAGAGGAGGAATTTATATAGCTGGCTTAAAATTGATCAGTCAAGATGTGTTGAAAAAAGGAGGCTTTGTAGAAAAATTGGGTAATAATATTTTCTTTAAAGATAAAAGAAATGCCATAACCGAAATTCATAAAAAAATAGATAAGCCATGTGAAGTAAAAGCTTTTGATGAATGCAATTAACAATTCAATGAATTTTAAAGTCTAAATAATGATTAATCAATTGCATAATTAAACAATGAAAGTTGAACAACTATTTACAGGATGTCTTGCCGAAATGGCTTATTATATAGAGTCAGATGGAGAAGCGGCTATTATAGATCCTTTAAGAGAAACCGAACCATATATTAGAATGGCTGAAGCGGATAATGCAAAAATTAAATACATATTTTTAACACATTTTCATGCAGATTTTGTTTCCGGGCAATACGATTTGGCTCAAAAAACTGGTGCTACTATAGTATTTGGGCCAAATGCAGTTGCTGAGTATGATTTATATGTTGGAAAAGACGGAGAAGAATTCCCATTAGGTGGAGCTAAGATAACTTTATTACATACGCCTGGTCATACCATGGAATCTTCATCATATTTAATAACTAATGAAAAAGGAAATTCTCCATATATTTGTACCGGAGATGCTCTATTTATTGGAGATGTAGGTCGTCCTGACTTAGCTGTAAAATCAGGAAGTATTACGGAAGCTGATTTAGCAGGTTATTTATTTGATTCATTACGTAATAAAATAATGACTTTGCCGGATGATATAATAGTATATCCAAATCATGGAGCAGGTTCGGCTTGTGGTAAAAACATGAGTTCTGAAACATTTGATACTTTGGGAAATCAAAAGAAAACAAATTATGCTTTAAGAGCAGATATGACTAAAGAAGAATTTATTGATGAGGTAACAACAGGTTTAAAACTACCACCACAATATTTCCCTAACAATGTAAGAATGAATAAATCAGTCAATATTAGTATTGATGAAGTTTTACACAAAGGAACAACACCAATTGATCCGGCAACATTTAAAGAAATGAGTGAGCAAAAAGATATTTTGGTAGTAGATACACGCTCTAAAGAAGCTTATGCTGAGGAAGGTACAGTACCTGGAGCTTGGTATATAGGTGTAGATGGAAATTTTGCACCTTGGGTTGGTGCCTTAATAAGAGATATAAATCAAAAAATAATTTTTATTGCGGATGATGAACTGCGTGTAAATGAAGTTGTAACCCGTTTTTCGAGAGTGGGTTATGATAATACGTTAGGCTATTTAAATGGAGGTTTAAGAGATTGGGTAGCATATGGATTTGCTTTAGATAAAATTGGATCATTGTCTGCCGCTAAATTTGCTGCTAAATTTGCAGAGGGTTCTATTGAAAAACCTTTAGATGTTCGTAAAGAATCCGAATATTTGTCCGAACATGTTAAGGACGTGAAAAATTTTCCATTAGACTTTATTCATTCTAATTTTGCAGAAATTGATCCAAAAAAAGAATACTTTTTGCATTGTGAAAGTGGATATCGTTCCTTAATTGCAGCATCAATATTTAAAGCCAATGGTGTTGAAAATGTAAATGACGTTAGAGGGGGTATTATAGACCTTAAAGAAGCAAAAGTTCCTTTAACAGAATATATTTGTCCTACAACTTTATTATAAATATAGTATGAAAAATATCACACAAGAAGAATGGAGAGAATTATTAGCTAATGATGAAAATGCAGTTATAATTGACTGTAGAACTCCTATTGAATGGAGAGGAGGAGTTTTTGAAAACTCAATTTTAATAAATATAAATGACCCTCAATCTTTTATGGTTGAAATAAAAAAATTGAAGATAGATAAAAACCACTATGTATATTGCCGAAGTGGAATAAGAAGTGTTCACGCCTGTCAAGTTCTTGAAAGTATTGGTGTTAAAACCACGTATAATCTGTTAGGTGGAATTATAGTATGGAAAGGCAAAATAGTAATACCATAACAATAAGGAAGAACAAACTTCTTAATAGAAGTAAAAATTTAAATGTTGATTAATAGCGATAAAAGGAAGTCACAGACATTTGTTTTGTTACTTCCTTTTTATTAAATTGTTTTTTTTAACTAAAATTTATCTAAATGAAAAATATTTTATTGCTCTTATTTTTAACGAGCACTCTATTTGCTTGTAAAGCGCAAACAAAAGAAGTAATAACAGTAGTTGATGTAGTTACTTTTAATAAAGGATTGTCTAATAATGAAGTTCAATTAGTAGATGTAAGAACTCCAGATGAATTTAAGGAAGGGCATATAGAAAATGCGGTTCTTATTGATTATAAATCAGATGATTTTCGTACTAAGGCTCAAGAATTAGATGTTGATAAACCTTTGTATTTATATTGTAGAAGTGGAAAAAGAAGTGGTATGGCATCAATAATATTAAAGGAGTTGGGTTTTAAAGAGATAGTTGATTTAGAGGGAGGTTATTTAGCATGGAAGGAAACAATAAAACAAAAATAATGAGAACAACACTATCCCTAAGAAGGCAAAAAAATCTGTGGTTTCTGAAGGCAAATCCTTTGTAAGTTGTACAACTTGCAAAATGTTTAACAAAAAAAAGTTAACGAATTAATTTAATATTTATATGTCATTATTAAACTTACTTTTTGGAAGTAGAATTAAAAATAATAAAGGAATACTCTTACTTCCAGAAGAATTTAAAGCCAATATTAAAAACAGGAAAGTTCAATTGGTTGATGTTAGAACATTGAGAGAATATGATACAGGACATATTAAAGGTGCTATTAATATTGATTTTTATTCAAGAAAGTTTAATATAGAATTTAATAAACTTAAAAAAAATCGACCAGTTTATTTGTATTGTAGAACTGGGATTAGAAGTCGTAAAGCGGCTAATAAAATGGCAACAATGGACTTTTTAGAAATTTACGATTTGCAAGGCGGTTATATAAATTGGAAATAAGAATAAATAAAACTTTTCAAGAAATGAGTTTATATTTTTAGTGATAAATATCATATTTATTATAATCTAACAACGGTATTTTTAACAAAATTTATATTTAAAAAACTTAATCATGATTAGTCAACATTTAGCTCTTTACAATTGGAATAATGGTGTTATTATGATAGTAATTTTTGGCATAGTATGCTTATCTTTAATAGCAACTCTAATAATTTTTATGAATAGTGGTAAAAAGGAAAAAGATAAAGAAGATTAATTTTTTTCTTTTTATATTTTTTCCTCTAAAAGCAGATAAGCCTTAAACTATAATTGTTGCTCATATTTTAAAAATTATTCCCAAGTTGGTAAAACACATTTAATGTCTAACCTTTTTAGTAATGGCTGTATACCATTAACTAAACTTTCCTGCATTATACTAGAATTTTCTTTATGGCATTGTAGGCATGCACCAATCAATAATAACTGTTTTTGCTCTTTAACTGTGAATGGTCTAAAATCTGATCGAGTAGAATTTACCACACCTTCTTCAACGGTTTTTAAAAACGGGATCCATGCATCTTCTGGTAAGTTATCGTTTGGATTTAATTCATATTCCGGAATAAAATTCCATTTTCCAATTCCATTATTTATAATATAATTTAATGCTCCATTTCCATATCCTAAAGTTGCTGAATTTGCATGGCAAGACATACAAGATCTTACTTCTTTAGTAGTTGTATGAGGTGAATTTGGCGCATATAATCTGTGAAATAAAATATCCTTTCCAACAATTTTTTCTGTATAACTACTTAAATCAATAGTCATAATCATTCCAGGAATTGCAGGCTCAATATACTTGCCTTCATTATTTTCGCGCACTCCCATGGCCGGTAAAGACGAAGAAAACTCAGCAACATATTCTTTCCATTGTCCTTGTACATATTTTCTGTCTAACAAATCTGTTCAGCATCAGATAAATTTCCGGGAATCAATATCATTCCTTTATACGATTCATCTTTATCAGAAGCTATTATATTTCCTAAATGACAACTAGCACATCCAATAAGTTCAGGATTATGATATTCTAAATAGCCTTTATTTATTTGATGACACTGCATGCAAGTTTCTTTATCAACACTTTCAATTGAAACGTATTCAGATTCAGAAGTCCAAATTTCTTCAAAATATTCTGTGCCTGAATTTTTTAGTAAGATTAAAATTATTAGTACTAAAAATAACAATACGACAAAAACAATTTTAGTATATTTAATTTTCATAAAAGAATTAATGCTACAAATCTACAATAAATAATTTCTGGAAATAGTTAGATTATTTATATAAATAATTGATACACATTTCAATACAATTAAAACCATTCTTATGTAACAAAAGTGACATCCCAACCTGATTTAAGTCATATTTAAGCGTATATAACTTAAGTAACTTTACACAAAATTAAAGGCTATGTTAAAGCATTTTAAAAACAAAAAGATATTTAAACAATCGCAATGAAAAACTTAGTTATTTTAGGAGCTGGTACTTCAGGAACAATGATGGCAAATCACCTGGTATCAAAACTATCCAAAAAAGATTGGAGAATCACCATTATAGATCAGTATAAAACACATTATTATCAACCTGGATTTTTATTTCTACCGTTTGATACATATACAGAAGATCAGGTAAAAAAAGTTGGAAAAAAGTTTATTCCAAAAGGAGTCAATTATATTCAAAAAAAAATAGATAAAATTCTTCCTGATGACAATAAAGTTAAATTAGAAGATGAAACTTTAGCTTACGATATTTTAATAATCGCAACCGGATCTAAAATTGCACCCGATGAAACAGATGGTTTATTAGGCCCACTTTGGAAAAAAGATATTTTTGATTTTTATAC
>JAGLKH010000252.1 GCA_023141985.1 Flavobacteriaceae bacterium
TTTAGATGCAGGCGATTATTTAAATAGATTCTTTATTGCATTTAGTAAGTCCAAAAAGACCTTAGATCTTACAGATATTACTTTAGAAAGTACCATTGTAAATTATTTAAACAGTACTGATGAAATCTATATTAATGTTCCAAATACAATAGATGTAAAACAAGTATACCTGATTAATCTGTTAGGTCAAACTGTAAAATCCTGGAATATTAGTAACATGCTAAATATCTCAAGTAATGAATTTAAAATTCCTGTAAAAAACATTGCTGAAGGAGCCTATATTATTAAGGTTGAAACAAATTCAAGTACTATTAATAAAAGGATTATTGTAAAGCAATAAATTTAGAAATACCTTTAGGAATTTCCTTATAATTTCATTTAACTTAAGCATAAAAAATATTTAGTTTCGAAACCGAGATTTGAATTCGTGACCTCCAGGTCATGAATTAAGCTTTAGTTTTTTAAAACCCTCATAAACAACACTATACAAATATTAATTTTTAAAATCGTGTTCCAAAATCTGTACAGTTTCGTGTTCACTTTTGTTAGTAAAAATGTATGATGTAATATACAATTAATAGAGTTTTGAGAAATAAATTTTAATTAATATTAAACCTTTAATTGTTCAATCATTACAATTCCTGATACAATATTATTATTAATATCTACTCCATTGAAGCTTCCAAGTGCTTTGCTCTCATTTTGTTGAAAATCAAACATTTTAATATATATAGAAACTTTCTGTAGGTAAAATAAGCCAGTAATGGAAAAATCAAGGTTTAGAATCTGTCCTTTGTTTATTATGTTAATTCTGTCATCTTCAATAATAATTGAATCATCCAGACTAACTATATTAAAATGATATTGCTGGATTTCACATTTAATACTATACTTTTCCTTTTCAATAGTGAACGTTATTAAATACTTTCCTGATGTATTTATAAATGCTTGAGCATAAGGACTTTTCTTTGAAAACATCAAAGGATTTTTTCTGATATTACTTTCTACAACAAGCCTGTTTTTGTTTAATTCTTGACAAATGATGGGATCAAATGATTTGCTGGAAGCCTCTTTTTCAATTTCTAATTTTGTGTCATACTTTTTTAAAATCATTTTACCTGCAATAGCCCTATCATATTTGTCAAAACCAGAATAGGTTCCAATCAAATAGAGGCGTTCATTAGGAGATGATTTTCCAATAAAAAAAATGAATTTAGCTCCTTCACTTTTTTTATTTCCAACAAAGTACTTAGTGTCAAAGTATGCAAAATCTTCACTTTGATTAATTGTTCCATAAAAATTATATATCCCTTTTTCACTATTGACATCTTCATAGATATATTTCATTTCAATAGTTTTCCAATCATTATAAATAATAACCTGACCCTTATTCATTTGGTTATCTTCGCCAAAGTAATAGCATATATAATAATGATCTTCGGATCTACTCCTTTGATTTATAAGATCTAGTTGTTTGCTCTTTTGTTTAACTGTAAAAAAATCACTTTCAATGAATTCATGAATACTTTTAATTCCTAAATAATTAAAAAAAACATATTTGTATTCCCTGCTTATTTTTATTATAGGTTTGCCAGATGTAGCTTCTCTATATTTGTTATAGAGATATTTACCATTTACATAACCACGTAAAACAAGTTCTAAATCATTTTTCAAATTTGGTTTTTCAGGGTCGTAATTTCCAAAGCCATATAATTGAGAATCTTTATACCTTTCATTAATCTTATGTTCTTTTCTAAAATGATATACAACCCTGTCTATCAAAGTGTTAAAAACATGTTTTGTTAATAATAGAGTTTCTTTTTTTTGTGTATTTAATTGATTTTCCATTATTTTATCATATTAGTAATTGGAATTACTAATATATAACAAAATATTTGGAATATAATAATAGGAAAATCTTACTGAATATATTTATCCCGATAAACCAATAAAATAGATATTAAGATGATACGAAATTTATTATTACTTGTTATTTTTATTCCATTTATTTCATTCTCCCAAAACATTGAAGTAAGTGGAATTGTTAAATCTTCAACAGAAGCATTACTGGGAGTGAATGTGATTGAAAAAGGAACCTCAAATGGAACTACAACAGATTTTAATGGTAATTATTCAATTAATGTTAGTAAAGACGCCATATTAGTGTTTTCTTATGTTGGTTTTATGTCACAGGAAGTTGCTGTAAATGGTAAAAAAACTATTGCTGTCATACTACAAGAAGATGCTTCTCAATTAGGTGAAATCTTAATAGAAGGATTTTCCGGAGTTATTGGGCAAGCGCGTAGAAGAGCTGAATCTGTGCAATCGATTCCAGAATCTGTTGTGACTTTTACTTCAGAAGCAATCGAAACTAAAGGTATTTCTAATGTGCAAACTTTTGCTGATCAAATACCAAACGTCAATTTTACAAATTCTCAAAACATAGGTAATAATTTTATTACAGTTAGAGGTATTTCTCATATTAGAAATGGAGAATCTCCAATTGCCTTTGTAATAGATGGTGTGACCTTGCCAGATGCCAACCTAATAAATCAAGAACTTTTTGACCTTGCTTTAATAGAAATTGTAAAAGGACCGCAAGGAGCTTTATACGGAAAAAATGCGATTGCAGGTGCTATCAATATAATTACAAACCAACCAACAAATAATTTCAAGAATAAAGTGTCTTTTGGATATGGAAGTGGAAATTTATTTAAAGCTCAATTGTCTTCAACAGGACCATTAGTTAAGGATAATCTATATTATAGAATCACAGGATCATATAAAAAAGGAGATGGCGTTATTGATAATCAAACGCTTAATAAGCCTGTTGATTTTATAGAGGATTTAACTTTAAGAGGTCAATTAAAGGCTAAATTATCTGATAACATTTGGGCTACTGCTACTGGTCAAGTAATCGATGCAAAAGCTGGAGCTGTTTATTATGCCAGTCCAATAACCGGTACAAACATTTCACCTGATGATTTTGATAATTTAGCAATAGTTGGTGATCAATTTGGGAGATCTTCTTTAAAAGGATTCTATGGAAACTTAAAAGTAGATTTTAAATTTGACAAAACAAGATTAGTTTCGTCAACGACGTATAATAAAGGAGAACGTGCACATGTTGGAGATTTAGATTTTGGGCCAGCTGATGTTTTGCGTCAAATTCAAGACAGTGATTCAAAAACATTCAATCAAGAAATTAAACTAAGCTCTTTAAACAATAATGATTCAAAATTAAGTTGGGATATAGGAGCTTTTTATCAAAATACCGATAAATTATTGTTCACAAAGGCAACAGCCGATTTTGGTTTCTTTGCTCCTCCTTTTGCACCAACAGGTACTCAATCAGATTTTGCAACTTCTGATTTCACAAATACTTATTCAACCTTTGCAGCTTTTGGGTTTTTAGATTATGAAGTTTCAGACAAGTTTACTATCTCTGCAGGTCTTCGCTATGACAATGATAATATTGAGCAAGATAACAGAACTTTAAATGTTAAGCCAAGTAAAACGGACTCACAATTGCAGCCAAAAATATCATTAGCACTAAAAGCTACTGAAAACATGTTAATGTATCTTAACTATGGAAGAGGTTACAGAAGTGGCGGATTTAATCAAGACAACACAGTACGTTTCAATGCAGATTATGAAGCTGAAATCACAGATAATTATGAAATAGGTATTAAAAATAGTTATTGGAATGATCGTTTAATTCTAAATCTATCTGCATATTATATAGATTTTACAAATCAGCAACAATATGCTCTAATAATAGATGGAGGAGGTCAGATTTTAATAGGTAACTTTACTTTCCCAGAAAGTGAATCTTATGGTTTTGAAGCCGATTTTAAATTAAGACCCTCTAAATACCTTGATATACTTGCAAGCTATGGAGTAAGTAAATCAAAAATCCTTAAAGGCACATCTACAGTAAGCATAGGTGCTAATGAAGAAATTGATGTGTCAGGTAAAAACACACCGCTTATTCCACAAGATAGTTATACTTTAGGGTTAGAATCCAATTTTGATATTACTAATAAAGTTGCATTTAATGCGAATGTCAGTTTAAAGGGCACTGGTAAGATTTATTGGCATGAAGACAATGCAGCAGTCTCATCTTCATATAGTTTGTTAAATGCACGTGTTGGATTTAGTTTTAATGATATATCGATAAGTGCTTGGGGGCATAACATTTTAGATGAAGATTATATAACTGAGTTTTTTGGACAAACATTCTCTAATGGAGGTTCAGATTTAGTATGGAAAGGATTACCTGCAACTTATGGTATAAACCTATCTTACAAGTTTTAAAAATTTGGATACTATTTTTTCACAATAATTTTGATTGGTTTGTTTTTAAGTGAATTAATATAATCTCAAGCCACTAAGGGTATCCAATTAGTGGCTTTTTTATCAAAAACAATAATAAATTTATTAAATTATGAGAGTCGCAACCGATATTGGAGGGACTTTTACAGACCTTGTATGCCTTGAATTCAATGAAAAAACAGGCAAACCAACGGGCGTAAATGTTGCTAAGTCAGACACTACCCCTTCTAATTTTGAAGAAGGTATTTTAGATACTATAAAAAAAGCAGATTTAGACCTAAAAAGTGTTGATTTTTTTGCACATGGAACAACAGTTGTAATTAATGCTTTAACCGAAAGAAAAGGAGCTGTAACCGCACTAATAACAACAAAAGGATTTAGGGATGTCTTAGAAATTGCACGTTGTAATCGTCCCGATCTTTTCAATTTTAATTTTATTAAGCAACCTCCTTTTGTACCACGTTATTTACGCTTTGAAGTAGAGGAGCGTATGAACTATAAAGGTGAGGCAATAAAAGAGTTGAACACCTCAACATTAATGTCTATTGTTAATACTTGTAAGGAAGAAAATGTAAGCTCAATTGCCATATGCTTACTGCATGCCTACAAGAATCCTTCACATGAAATATTACTTATTGAAAAACTTTCTAAACTTTATCCTGAAGTAGAAATTATAGCATCTTATCAGGTTACAAGAGAATGGAGAGAATATGAGAGAACCAGTTCAACTGTATTATCTGGTTATGTGCTGCCAATTGCAAAAAAATATTTAAATGATCTGGAAGAAAAACTTTATGATAAAGGGCTCAAAAATGCTCCATATATCATGCAGTCTAATGGCGGAATAACCACAATTAATGATGTAAGAGCAAATCCAATTACAATGGTTGAATCTGGTCCTGCAAGTGGTGTATTTGGAGCTATCGCTTTAGGAAAAGTTATTAATAAAAAGGATTTAATTGTCTTAGACATTGGAGGAACAACAGCAAAATGTGCACTAGTAGAAAATGGGCAAGTTAAAATAACTACTAACTATAAAATTGAACATTCCAGAACTAAAGCAGGTTACCCGATTCAAACACCTGTAATAGATATTGTAGAAATTGGAAATGGAGGAGGAAGTATTGCATGGATTGATGAAGGAGGTAAAATGCATGTAGGGCCAAAAAGTTCTGGTGCTATGCCCGGACCTGCTGCTTATGGTCGTGGTGGACAAAACTTGACAACTACAGATGCTAATATTATTACAGGTAGAATACATCCAGAGTATTTTTTAGGTGGAGAGTTAAAACCGGATTATAAGAGTATTGATGCTGCAGTAAAGCCTTTATGTAAAGTAATGAATGGTTCAAAAGAAGATATTGCAAAAGGCATTATTCGTGTAGCAAATGCAAATATGATAAATGCTTTAAAACTTATCTCTGTAAATAAAGGTCATGATCCTCGTGATTTTACTATGATCGTTATTGGAGGTGGAGGTGCAATGCATGGTGCAGATTTAGCACGTGAACTACAAGTTTCAGAATTAATTATACCGCTTCATGCGGGAGTATTTTCGGCATTTGGAATGCTAATGTCCGATATACGTAGAGATTATATTAGAACTAACGTAATCACTTTAGTAGACCAGCAAAAGCACATTATTCAGTCTACATTTAGCGAAATGGAGAATGAAGCTATCAGTAGTTTTAATCCTGATAATTACGAGTTAAAAGACATAAAGTTTACATACTATACTGATTTACGTTACGCAGGACAAGAACATTATGTAAAGGTATTACTCACCGATTTTTCTATTAATACATCATTAGAAAATATTATAGAACATTTTCATAAAGAGCATAAAAAGCAATATTCATTTGAATTAGATGCACCAGTTGAATTGGTTAATTTTCATCTCGTGGCTGAAGTTGAAGTTGAAAAACCTGATTTTCCAACAATTAAAAAGACAGATCGAAAAGTTGAAGATGCAATATTTAGTGAACAAGATGTAGATTTTGATGATTTAGGTAAACATAAAACTCCGTTTTATCACAGACATTTGTTAGAACCGGGGATGACCATACAAGGTCCTGCAATTATAGCAGAAAAAGCAACGACTACTGTTGTAACCCCAGTTCACAAAGTTGATATTGACAAATACGGCAATTTAATTTTAACACTTCAAAACATTAAGTAATGGAAAAGTTTACATTAGAAATTATTCAAGACTCATTAGTTGCTGCAGGTGATGAAATGTTTAAAACATTAGAGCGCACAAGTATGAGTCCAATTATATACGAATCGTTAGATTATGCAGTTGGAATAACAGACGCTAAAGGAGAGCTCTTAGCGCAAGGAAATGGAGTTACAGCATTTCTAGCGGCATTAGATTCAGTAGTGAGAGCAACACTTGAGAAATTTA
>JAGLKH010000253.1 GCA_023141985.1 Flavobacteriaceae bacterium
TAAAATCTGCTTCCCAAACCAGCCAATTTCTTCCACCAAAATCTATAGCAACCTGAGCCAAACAATCGTCCATTGGTAAACAGAAGCCATAACGCTCTATGCCTAGCTTACTCCCTAAAACTTCATTAAATAATTCTCCTAATGCGATTGCAGTATCTTCGATAGTATGGTGTTCATCCACTTCCAAATCACCTTCAACTTTAATATATAAGTCTAATTGTCCATGTCTGGCTAATTGGTCTAGCATATGGTCAAAAAAGGCAATTCCTGTATCTATATTCTTTTTTCCGGTACCATCCAGATTTAATCCTATAGCAATTTTTGTTTCGTTAGTATTACGAATAATTTCTCCTGTTCTATCCCCCGTTTTTAAAAAGGCATAAATCTGTTCCCAATTATCAGTTTCTAAAGCTATATATGAATCTAATTCGCTTTTATTGGTTGTAATTTCATTTGTACCTAAATTTGTTTCATTATTAATATAAATGCCTTTAGAACCAAGATTTTTGGCCAATTCAATATCTGTTAACCTATCACCTATTACATAAGAGTTTTCTAAATCATATTCTTCAGAAAAATATTTAGTTAATAACCCTGTATTTGGCTTGCGTGTTGGTGCATTATCTTTTGCAAAAGTATTATCAATAAATTGTTCCTTGAATATGATGCCTTCAGTCTCAAAAGTGCTAATTATAAATTTATGTACTGGCCAGAATGTGTCTTCTGGGTAAGCATCTGTTCCTAAGCCATCTTGATTGGTAATCAAAACGATTTCAAAATCCAACTCTTTAGCTATCATGCTTAAGTATTGAATTACTTTTGGATAAAATTTAAGTTTCTCAAACGAGTCAATCTGCTCGTCTGATGGTTCTTTAATGATGGTGCCATCACGATCTATAAATAGTACTTTTTTCATAACTTTTGTTATGACCCTGAACTTGTTTCAGGGTCTTTTAATTAATATTTAATGTTTCTAATTTTGGATTTACGCTTTTTATAAGATTCCATTTCCATTCTTTATGCCAATTTTTTAATTGTCGTTCTCTTGCTTTCGCTACTTTCTTATTATCAAATTCTTCAAAATAAATCAAATCATGAATATTATATCTTTTAGTAAATAATGCTCCAACTCTTTTTTTAGGTTGGGCATTCCTTTTCTTCAAATTGTCAGTATAACCAATGTATATCACTGTTCTATTTTTATTTGAAAGTATATAGCAATAATATTTTTGTGCATTAACGATCATTTATATTCAATTTTAAATTTCCTGAAACAAGTTCAGGATTTCGAAATTAATAAAAGCATTTTTATCAATTTCTCATTCTCTTCTTCTGTTCCTACACTTATACGCAGGCAATTATTGCAAAGTGGTTGATTTGATCTATTCCTAACAACGATACCTTTTTCAATAAGTTGATTATAACGCTTGCTGGCATCATCGACATTTATTAGAATAAAATTGGCATCAGTTGGATAGATTGTATTTATGAAGTCGATAGATTCCAGATTTCTGATTAGTTTTTCTCTTTCCTCAAGAATTATATTAACTTGAGTCTTTATAACATTAGATATTGAGAGTTGTTCAATAGCTCTTTGCTGTGTTAATTCATTGATGTTATATGGTGGTTTTATTGTATTCAAAACTGAAATAATTTCTGTTGATGCATAGCAAATTCCAAGTCGGATTCCAGCCAG
>JAGLKH010000254.1 GCA_023141985.1 Flavobacteriaceae bacterium
CATCTTTTAGGATTTTCATCGAATCGTCGTGTAAACGTCCGGATTTTTGAACTGCAATTTTTAATTTACTCATTTTATGCCCGAGAAAGCGGGTATCTTTTATTGTGTTTGAGTAAATCTTCTGGAGAAATTCCTGCCTACGCAGGAATAAAAAACCCGCTTGATCTACTCAAACGGGTTTAAAATATATTTTGACTTTATTCAATACATTTTCAGATCGCTTGAGTGCAATTATGAAAATGATGATGATGTAATTGAATAAAATTCATTTTTGTTTTTTGTCTTTACAAAGATTCAGAATTATAAATTACAATTCCAAATGTTTTGTGTTCATTTTTAAATTATTGAATATTTCATAATTTTAGGTGCTAAAATTTATTGATTTCCTAAAATAATTGGCATTCCACTTTTTCCAGAACCTATAATAACAACTTTGCTGTTTGTGGATTCTGCTAATTTAAGAGTTGCCTCTATACCTTTATCTTGTAGAATTTTATCTGTAAGCGACGCACTTAAAATACGGTTAGCATCAGCTTTACCTTTCGCTTCTATAATTACTTTTTCAGCTTCTTTGGCTGCAGTAACTAATCTAAACTCATATTCTAAACTTTCTTGTTCTTGCTTTAATTTACGCTCAATAGCATCTTTTATAGTACTAGGAAGAGTTACATCTCTAACCAAAATTTCATTTAATTGCACATATTGACTTATTACAATTTTTTTGGTTTCAATAAAAATTTCCTCTTGAATAATATCACGTTTACTGGAATACAACTGTTCTGGTGTATAACGTCCTACTACACTTCTTGCCGCGCTACGAATAGCTGGTTGTAATACTCTTGACACGTAACTTTGTCCTTTCTCTTGGTGAAGCTTTCCTAAAGTTGCAAAATCCGGTTGAAACCAAGCCGATGCTTCCAGCTTAATTTCCAGACCGTTAGAAGACAAGACTTGTAAGGTTTCAAAAATTTCTTGTTGTCTTACTTCATAAACAAATACTTTATTCCAAGGTGCCACCAAGTGAAATCCTTCTCCCATAGCTGGTTGATCTGTTACTACTCCACCGCCAAAGGTTTTGTACAATACTCCTGCTTGACCAGAATCAATTGTTATCGCCGATTTTGAAATTAAAACGATTACGACAATAAAAAATATGATTACAGGTAATGCAATTTTTGGTAATTTTTCCATTATTATATATATTTAAGTTAAATGAGTCCATTATATTTTCTTAAAAACCACTCAATTGTTAGACTCAAGGCAATGAGTGAAAGTAAATATTTAAAGTCAATCAAAGGTACGATATTTTTACTACTTTTCTGTACGATAACGAATCTTGAATCGCTAATTAAATTATTAATAAGTGAGTTGGTATTTGCAATAAAAAAACTCGTTCCATTACTATTAGTAGCCACTTGTTGTAACTTTGTTACATTGGCATTTGAAAATTGTTGCTCAACATTATAATCTAAAATTTGTAAATGCCCGGATTGCTTAACTTCTCCATTATTTGCACTAACAATAAAATCGTATTCCGAAGGTGGGAAACCGCTTAAATTCACTTCATAAGAATTATTTTTTAGAATAAAAGGCAAGATTGTTGTACTACCTGAATCAACACTTTTTAGTGTAATATATAACTTTGATTTATTATCAAACTCATAATTTTTATTAAAAAATTGTGCTGCTATTTTTATATCTCTATTACCATTATAGAAAGATTCATAATCTAAACTTAAACGATTTCTTTTTTTATTTGATGCTAAATACTGTACAAGTTTACCAATAAAGTTATCGAATTGCTGAAACGATTTATTATTCAAATAACTTTGAGCTCGCCATTTCCATATATTTTCACCCAAAAGAACAGCTTCTCTCCTATTTCTATTTTCAAAAGTTGCAAATAATGGTTGTTTCTCAATAGAGTCTCTAAATACACGTTTATACAATATAGTTTCAATAGGTATATTAAATATAACGTTACCAAATTCTGATAGCAATGGCGGAAAAGAATTAAAATCTAAATCATCAATAATAAATGTGGAATAGTTAGAATTAATATCCGGCTGAAAATCTTCAGCTTGTAAAGTAATCTCTTGAGAATAATTATTTTGAATCCTATTTAAAAAGGACCATTGTGTTTGTGTACCGGCTATTACAAAATTATTATCACCAGCTTTTTCAATAGCTTCAAAAACTGCTTTAAATCTATTATTGGGTTGGTATAAAATTGTGAGTTGAAAGCTATCCTTTCTGTCTAAAAAAGCATTAGGTTTTAAAATTGAAACACTACGCTGTTCGTTACTTTCTATAGCCTTTTTTAGAGCTCCCAAATCTGGATGTACGATGTCACTAACAATAGCAACATTTGTTTTTTCATCTATAATTTCAACAGCAAAAGGTTTACTATTATTTATAATATTATTTTCAGTATCTAAAGGGACAATGGTTGCTCTATATACATTTACACCAATTTTATTTGCAGGTAAAGCGGTATTTATAACATGAGAATTTTGTGTTTTTGAAAAGTTTAAACTCTTTTTGAAAACCGTTGTATTTCCAGATGTAATTATTAATTGTGAATTTTCATTGTCATTGCCATTATATACAACAATGATTTCGACGGGGAATTTGTTTTTTAAATACACATATTTATTCACATTTAATTGCTGAATTTTTAAATCGGAATAAGTTACCGTATCTCCAAGAATAACAGGAAAAATAGCTTGATTAAAATGCGATACTTCAAACTCATAATCTTTACCATAAGTCTGATTGCCATCTGTAATCAGCAATGTAGGTGAAACAGAGCTTTTATAAATTTGTGAAAGTCCATCTAAAGCGTTTGTAATATTGCTCTGTGTTTCGTTAAAATTTAGTGAATCTAGAGGTTTTAAATCTTTACCAAAAGTGTAATACTCTACATTAAATTTTTCATTTAAGGATTTATCCCGTTTTAAATTATCAAGCAGTTGTTCTACATTTTCAGTTTGATTTAAATGTTTTGTGGATTCCGAATTATCTATAGCAACTATAAGATCAGGCTTCTCGTTATAGAATTTAGTTTGTTCAAATTTTGGATTTATTAGTAATAGTAAAACAGAAAACAATGTAACGAACCTTAAAAAAGCAAATAACCTATTTAATTTACTTTTATTAGATTTATATAAATACTGAAACAGCGCTAATAAAAGCGCTGTTATTCCAGCTATGATAATATATATTAAAGTTTGTATTTCCATAAGAAACTTTTGCGTTTAATACAAAAGATTCCTGCCTACGCAGGAATGACAAAGTCAATTAAGTTAACATTCCACCATCAACAATAAGTGTTTGTCCTGTAATATATGCAGACATATCACTCGCTAAAAACACACATGCATTTGCAATATCTTCAGGAGTTCCACCTCGTTTTAATGGTATTGCATTTCTCCAACCTTTAACAACATCTTCGTCTAATTTTGCTGTCATTTCGGTTTCAATAAATCCTGGAGCTATAACATTGCTACGTATATTTCGAGAGCCCAATTCTAAAGCCACAGATTTAGAAAAACCAATGATTCCTGCTTTTGAAGCAGCATAATTGGTTTGTCCTGCATTTCCTTTTACACCAACAACAGAACTCATATTGATTATTGATCCTTTGCGCTGTTTCATCATAGGTCTAATTACAGCTTTAGTCAAGTTAAAAACCGATTTTAAATTAACTTCAATAACTTTATCAAAATCTTCTTCGCTTATTCGCATTAAGAGATTATCTTTAGTTATTCCAGCATTATTAATAAGTACATCTATACCGCCAAATTCTTTTAAAACTTCTGCTGCTAAATCTTGTGCCTGGTTAAAATCGGCTGCATTACTTTGATAGCCTTTTGCTTTTACCCCTAAAGCATTTAATTCTTTTTCTAATTCCTGAGCCGCTTCAACAGATGAGCTATATGTAAATGCCACATTAGCACCTTGCTCAGCAAAAACCTTTGCAATTCCTTTACCAATTCCTCTGCTTGCTCCTGTAATTATGGCTGTTATGCCTTCTAAAAGTTTCATTTATAAATATTAATTAGTTGATAATCAAATATAGCAAATACAAGTTGCACGAAATAAAAAAACCTCACAAAATCCTGTGAGGTTTTTAACAATTTTATTTAAGTCTTTTACAACATAACTTCAGCAACTTTTTTACCTATTTCAGCAGGAGAATCTACTACATGAATTCCACATTCTCTCAAAATTCGTTTTTTTGCTTGAGCAGTATCATCACTTCCTCCTACAATTGCTCCTGCATGCCCCATTGTTCGTCCGGCAGGTGCAGTTTCTCCAGCTATAAATCCAACAACAGGTTTTTTACTTCCACTTGCTTTATACCATTGTGCAGCATCTCCTTCTAATTGCCCTCCTATTTCACCAATCATTACCACACATTCTGTTTCAGGATCGTTAATTAACATCTCTACAGCGTCTTTAGTCGTTGTTCCAATAATTGGATCACCTCCTATACCAATTGCAGTAGTAATACCAAGTCCTTGTTTTACTACTTGGTCCGCTGCTTCATAAGTTAATGTTCCCGATTTAGAAACAATTCCAACATGTCCTTTTTTGAATACAAACCCTGGCATAATACCTACTTTAGCTTCTTCAGGAGTAATAACTCCCGGACAGTTAGGACCAACGAGACGACAATCTTTATCTTTTATATAATCTGCTGCTTTAATCATATCGGCAACCGGAATACCTTCAGTAATTGTAATTATAATTTTTATACCAGCATTTGCAGCTTCCATTATGGCATCTGCAGCAAAAGCTGGTGGAACAAATATTATTGTTGTATCTGCACCAACGGCCTTAACCGCTTCTTCAACCGTATTAAAAACTGGCTTATCTAAATGTGTTTGCCCACCTTTACCTGGTGTAACACCGCCTACAATATTAGTACCGTATTCAATCATTTGTTTGGCATGAAAAGTACCTTCGCCTCCAGTAAATCCTTGAACAATAATCTTTGAATTTTTATTAACTAAAACGCTCATTTGTTTATGTTTTATCTATTATCTTAATGGGTACAAAAGTAAATTTTTGAAAGTTATTTTTAAGTGTTTTATACTTTTATTTGAGAAAAAGAATTTAAGCTTAAAACACTGAGTATTATCAATTAATTAATCTCTAAAGCTAAAGCAATACGTTTAGGAGTTTGGTTCATTTTTTTTTAGTTTTTCTAATATCTCCGGAATTTTTCTAATTGATGCTATCTCTTTATACTTCGTTCTAAAATCATCTGCTGGAATACCAAAATAACTTTTATGTCCTTCTAATGATTTACTCACACCTGCTTTAGCAGAAATGACTGCCTTCTCGCCAATTATAACACCACTAGTAATTCCTACTTGTCCCCAAATAGTTACTTCATCTTCAATTATTGTACAGCCAGCAATTCCTACTTGAGAAGCAATTAAACAGTTTCTGCCTATTACCGTATCATGACCTACTTGTACTTGGTTATCAATTTTGGTTCCTTCCTTTATTGTTGTATCGTTTGTAACTCCTCTATCTATACTACACAAAGCTCCTAAATCTACATTATCTTCAATAACGACCTTACCTCCGGATAACAATCGATCATATCCTTTTTCTCTCTTTTTATAATAGAAGGCATTTGCTCCTAAAACAGTTCCGGCATGAATGGTAACATTATTACCTATAACTGTATCGTCATAAATACTTACATTAGAATGTATAACGCAATGTTCTCCAATAATTACATTATTCCCTATAAAGCAATTGGGTTGAATTACAGTATTATCACCAATCTTTGCAGTTTTAGAAATATTTGTTTTAGAAGATTGAAAAGGTTTGAAATAGTTAGTTAAAATATTAAAGTCTCTAAAAGGGTCTTCAGAAATTAATAACGATTTACCTTCCGGACAATCTACTTCTTTGTTTATTAATACAATAGTTGCATCAGATTGTAAGGCTTTATCATAATATTTTGGATGGTCGACAAAAACAATATCGCCAGAAGAAACAACATGAATTTCGTTCATGCCTAAAACAGGGAAATCATCTTCACCAACGTATTTTGCATTAATAATTTCTGCTATTTCTCTTAGTGTATGTGGTTTAGGGAACTTCAAATTAAGTTATTCTTTAACACGCTCTTTATAAGTTCCTTTTTCTGTTTCGACTTTAATTTTATCTCCTTCATTAATAAACAAAGGCACCATAATTGTTGCTCCGGTCTCTACAGTAGCCGGTTTTGTGGCATTAGTTGCTGTGTTGCCTTTTACTCCTGGTTCTGTAGCTATAACTTCTAAAATTACACTTGCCGGCATTTCGACTGAAAGGGGCATATTATCTTCTGAATTAATAATTATGGTCACTACTTCTCCTTCTTTTAATAAGTCCGGATTATCTATGGTGTTTTTGTCTAACATTATTTGATTATAATCATCAACATTCATAAAATGAAAAAGATCACCTTCAGGATATAAATATTGAAACCGATGAGTTTCTACTCTAACATCTTCAATTTTATGTCCAGCAGAAAATGTATTGTCAATAACTTTTCCTGTAGTTACACTTTTAAGTTTTGTTCTTACAAATGCCGGGCCTTTCCCTGGTTTTACGTGTAAAAATTCAATTATTTTATATATATCATGATTATATTTTATACATAATCCGTTTCTTATATCCGAAGTACTTGCCATTATATTTAAATTAATTTGATTTAAAGTATCCTTTCATGATACCTCGATGTGAGTTTTTGATAAATTGAAGAATTTCGTCACGTTCCGGAGTTGCTTCCATTTCGGCTTCGATAATTCTTGAAGCTTGAGTATTATTATAATTTCTTTGATAAAGTAGTCTGTAAATATTCTGAATTTCTTTAATCTTATCAGAATGGAAACCTCTTCTACGTAATCCAACCGAATTGATTCCAACATAAGATAAAGGTTCTCGCCCAGCTTTCACATAGGGAGGAACATCTTTTCTTACTAAAGTACCACCGGTTACAAATGCATGATTACCTATAGAACAAAATTGGTGAACTGCAGTCATTCCAGCAAGGATTACATAATCTCCAACCGTAATATGACCTGCTAATGTACTGTTATTAGAAAAAATACAATTATTACCAACAATACAATCGTGAGCTATATGGCAATACGCCATTATTAAACAATTATTACCAACAACTGTTTTCATTTTATCTACAGTACCACGATTTATAGTAACACATTCCCGAATAGTAACATTATTACCAATTTCTACAGTGGTATCTTCATCATTATATTTTAAATCCTGTGGTATTGCAGAAATTACTGAGCCAGGAAATATATTGCAGTTTTTCCCAATACGCGCACCTTCCATTATTGTAACATTAGAACCTATCCATGTACCCTGACCAATTTTAACATTGTTATGAATAGTTGTAAAAGGTTCAATTACAACATTTTTAGCGATTTTAGCACCAGGATGCACATAAGCAAGTGGTTGATTCATTTATTACTATTTATTGTTTATTTAATTTTCAGATGGCATTTTCCATCAAACTTATTGGTTGGCAATATTAGATAAATATACCTCATTTCATATCTATTTAACTTTTGTTATTTGTGCCATTAATTCAGCTTCGGCACAAAGCACTCCGTTAGCATAAGCATAGCCTTGCATCTGGCAAATACCTCTTCTAATTGGAGTTATTAATGAACACTTAAAAATTAGAGTGTCACCAGGCTTTACTTGTTTCTTGAATCTAACCTTATCCATTCTCATAAATAAGGTTATGTAATTTTCCGGGTCAGGAACTGTGCTTAAAACTAAAATTCCTCCAGTTTGCGCCATAGCTTCAACAATTAAAACTCCTGGCATTACTGGTGATCCAGGGAAATGTCCAACAAAAAAAGGCTCATTCATAGTCACATTCTTCATTCCAATGACATGAGATTTAGACAGCTCAAAAATTTTGTCAATTAGCAAAAATGGTGGTCTATGCGGTAGCATATCCATAATTTGATTAATATCCATTAATGGTATTTGACTTAAATCCACATCTGGCACATTATTCCGCTTTTCAATCTTTATAATTTTAGACATTTTTCTGGCAAATTGTGTATTTACAAAGTGTCCAGGCTTATTTGCAATAACTTTGCCTCTTATTCGAGTTCCAATTAAAGCTAAGTCTCCAATAACATCTAATAACTTATGTCTTGCTGCTTCATTGGGATGATGCAATGTTAAATTATCTAAAATCCCGTTTGGTTTAACAGCAATATTATCTTTTTTAAAAGCTACCTTTAAACGTTCCATCGTCTCTGGAGATAGTTCCTTATCTACATATACAATTGCATTATTTAAATCACCTCCTTTTATTAAACCATGCTCTAATAACATTTCAATTTCATGTAAAAAACTAAATGTTCTTGAAGCTGAAATTTGACTTTTAAAATCTGATAGATGTTGTAATGTGGCATTTTGAGTTCCTAAAACTTTAGTACCAAAATCAACCATAGTAGTAACTTGGTATTCATCTGAAGGAATAATTGTAATTTCACTTCCAGAGTCTTCATCTAAATAAGATATAACCTCTTTAACTACATATTCTTCTCTATTACACTCTTGCTCAATTCGACCTGCTTTTTCTAAGGCCTCAACAAAATATTTTGAAGAGCCATCCATTATAGGAGGTTCCGATGCATTAAGTTCTATAATAGCGTTGTCTATTTCTAATCCAACTAAAGCTGCTAAAACATGCTCGCAGGTTTGAATAGTTACTCCATTTTTTTCTAAGCATGTACCACGCTGTGTATTACTAACATAATTTACATCAGCTTCAATTATAGGATTCCCCTCAAGATCAATTCTTCTAAAAGAATATCCGTTATTAACATCTGCAGGTTTAAAAGTTAATTTTACCTTTTTTCCAGTATGAAGCCCTACTCCATTGAGAGAAACTTCTTTAGCAATCGTTATTTGTTTGAACTCGGTATTACCCATTCTTATTTTACTTTTTTTTCTAAATCGTTTATCTCTTTTACAATCTTTGGAAGATTTTTAAAATATACATACGATTTGTTATAATCTCCATATGAAAATGCAGGTGAACCTTGTAAGACTTCATTATCTTTTACATTTCTTCCAATTCCTGATTGTGCCTGTACTTTTACGTTGTTGCCAATTGTAATATGTCCTGCTATGCCTACTTGGCCTCCAATTTGACAATTCTCTCCTATTTTAACAGATCCTGCTATTCCGGTTTGAGCTGCTATCACAGTATTTTTACCAATTTCTACATTATGAGCGATTTGAATTTGGTTATCTAATTTTACGCCTTTGCGAATTATTGTTGATCCTAAAGTAGCTCTATCAATAGTAGTAGCTGCCCCAATATCTACATTATCTTCAAGAATAACATTCCCGGTTTGTGGTACTTTATTATACTCTCCTTTTTCATTTGGTGTAAAACCAAAACCATCAGCACCAATAATTGCACCAGAATTAATAACGCAACTGTTTCCTATAACACATTCTGAATAAATTTTAGCACCGGAAAATATAACAACGTCATTACCAATAGTTACATTATCTCCTATATAACTATTTGGGTAGATTTTTGCGTTTTTACCTATCCTTACATTATCTCCTATGTATGAAAAAGCACCTATATAGATATCATCACCATAAGAAGCAGATTCTGAAATAAAACATGGTTGTTCAATTCCAATTTTATTCATTTTAATTTCATTATAATATTCCAGTAATTTAGAAAATGCCTTATATGCATCATCGACTTTAATTAAAGTTGTTTTTAGCTCACTTTCAGAACTAAAGTCTTTATTTACAATAGTAATTGAAGCTTTTGTACTATAAATGTATTGTGTATATTTTGGATTTGCTAAAAAGGTTAATGACCCTTTAGTTCCTTCTTCTATTTTTGCAAGTTTAGAAACTTCAACATCAGGGTTTCCTACAATGTCTCCTTCTAAAATTCCTGCTATTTGTGTTGCTGTAAAATTCATTTGACGCAAAAGTATAAAAAATGTACTAAAGTTTATCTTTTGGATAACATATATAATACTTAGTTACTGGTTTTGAAAGTACTTTTAAATTTAAATGATCTGAAGCTGCTACAATATCAGTTACTTTGCCTGTTTTAAACAAGATATTTATATTTTGCTTTTTTAGTTGGTAGGCTTGATTTGTAACCTCTCCTTTAAATACAAAATACTGTGCTTCAGTTCTTGAGATTTTATATTTGTCAATTAAATCGGAAATATGTTTGTTTAATTTCTCTTTTTCTATTTGTTCATTTTGAATATTGATTTTTAAAAGATCCCTGTTAATAATCATTCGACAAAGATTGCTCAGTACAAAATCATCATGAAATTGCCAATCTTTCATTGCAGAAATTATATCAAAATCGTCAAGATTAGCAAAAGTTTCAAGAGATAAATCATTAAAAGTGTCATGAGTTATTTCATTGTTTAAAAAGTATAATAAGGCTTTGCTGCCTGCGAGCGATTCCCCTTTAAGTGCTAATTCGTTAGCGCGTTGTAATGCTCTAATCATTAATTGTTCGGCAACCAAACTGGTTTTATGTAAATAAACCTGCCAATACATTAACCGCCTTGCTGTTAAAAACCGTTCAACCGAATAAATACCTTTTTCCTCAACAACAAGTTCATCGTCTACTACATTAAGCATTGTTAATAAATGGGCACTATTAATATTACCTTCTGATACTCCTGTGTAAAAACTATCACGTTTTAAGTAATCTGCACGATCCATATCTAATTGACCGGAAATTAACTGACACATAAACTTTCGATGATATTCTCCTTTAAATATTTTGATAGCAAGCGTTAAATTTGAGTTAAATTCACTATTCAATTTTTGCATAAATAATAGTGAAATTTCTTCATGAGAAACACCTTTTACAATGCTATGTTCCATTGCATGACTAAAAGGACCATGCCCAATATCATGCAAAAGAATTGCAATTAATAATGCATTTTCTTCAGCTTCAGAAATTGTAATACCCTTAAAACGAAGTATTCTAACTGCATTTTGCATTAAATGCATACTACCTAATGCATGATGAAATCTTGTATGATGTGCTCCAGGATATACTAAATATGATAACCCCATTTGAGTAATTCTACGGAGTCTTTGGAAATACTTATGTTCAACCAGGTCAAAAATTAAAGAATTCGGAATCGTAATAAATCCGTAAATTGGGTCGTTAAATATTTTAAGTTTGTTTTTAGTATGCAAACGTCAATTGAATTAAAAATTTATGCAAATATAATTATATGAACAATATAAACATTCTTTGGGTTGATGATGAGATAGATTTATTAAAACCTCACATTTTATTTTTAGAAAAAAAGAACTACAATGTGACTACTTGCCAAAGTGGTTCAGAAGCCATTGAAATTATAGAAGATCAAAATTTTGATATCGTTTTTTTAGATGAACATATGCCAGGATTAACAGGCCTGGAAACCTTATCAGAAATTAAAGAGAAACGAGCCAACCTTCCTGTAGTAATGATTACCAAGAGCGAAGAGGAATATATTATGGAGGAAGCTATTGGAAGCAAAATTGCAGATTACCTTATAAAACCGGTAAATCCTCACCAAATTTTATTGAGTTTAAAGAAGAATTTGGATCATACGCGTTTAGTTTCTGAAAAAACAGCATCAAGCTATCAACAAGAATTTAGAAAGATAGCTATGGATTTATCTATGGTAAATAGCTATGAAGAATGGATTGATCTATACCAAAAGTTAATCTATTGGGAATTAGAGCTCGAAGAAATTGAAGATCATGCTATGTTTGAGATTTTAGAATCTCAAAAGAATGAGGCTAATCTACAATTCGGAAAGTTTATCGAAAAAAATTATGAAAACTGGCTTCAACCTAATACAGATGCTCCTATATTATCTCATACTCTATTCAAGGAAAAAGTAGTTCCGGAGTTAAGTAAAAGCCAACCAACACTTTTAGTAGTCGTAGATAATTTAAGGTACGACCAGTGGAAAGCATTCGAACCTATTGTAAATAATTATTACAAAACTGAAAGTGAATCGCCATACTATAGTATTTTACCCACTGCAACACAATATGCAAGAAACGCTATATTTTCCGGATTAATGCCAAGCGATATGGAGCAATTACACCCTAACTATTGGAGAAATGATACTGATGAAGGAGGGAAAAACTTATTTGAAAACGAATTTCTAACAGCTCAATTAAAACGTTTAGGACTAAATCATTTAAAACATGAATATTTTAAAATCACAAATTTAAAGTCTGGAAAAAAATTAGCTAATAATTTTAAATCCAAAAAGGATAACGACCTTACTGTTGTGGTTTATAATTTTGTAGATATGTTATCACATTCTAAAACCGAAATGGACGTTGTAAAAGAGTTAGCTTCTAACGACAAAGCTTACAGGTCCCTAACATTGAGCTGGTTTAAAAACTCTCCATTACTGGAAATAATAATACAAGCTCAACAATTAGGGTTTAAACTCATTATTACAACCGATCATGGTACTATAAATGTAAAAAATCCCTCTAAGGTTGTTGGAGACAGAGACACAAGTCTTAATCTACGCTATAAAACAGGAAGAAGTTTAACTTTTGAAGACAAAGATGTTTTAGCAGCAAAAGATCCAAAAAAGCTTTTTTTACCGTCTTTGACCATGAGTAGTTCGTTTATTTTTGCCAAAGAAGATTTGTTTTTTGCTTATCCAAATAATTACAATTATTATGTAAGTTATTATCGCAATACGTATCAGCATGGAGGTGTCTCATTAGAAGAAATTATTATTCCCTTTGTAGTCTTAATCCCAAGGTAATATATCCATAAATTGCAAAAAACATCGATGAAATACACTTTTTTCTTGTTTTTTAGAAATTTATTCATTAATATTGCTTAATAATTGATGAATAAAACAGAACATTTTGACATAGAAGGTATTGGTGATGTAGCAAATTCGTTACTAAAAAGCTTTAAATCGAAAACAATTTTGTTTTATGGAGAAATGGGAGTTGGCAAAACAACTTTAATTAAAGCTTTAGTAAATGCTTTAGGTGGCAAAGTTGAAGTAACAAGCCCAACCTTTTCAATTGTGAATGAATATAAAGTAAAAGATGATATCGTTTATCATTTTGATTTTTATAGACTAAAGGATGCCACTGAAGCTTTAGACATTGGAATCGAAGATTATCTATATTCAGGACATTGGAATTTTATTGAGTGGCCAGAGAAAATTAGCGCTTTTCTGCCGAATGAAGCCGATATTTTGCAATTAAAACTCAATAAAAACGGTTTTAGAACACTTAAATTGAGTGTTTATAATGAAAAAAGTAAAATAATTTAAAAATAATTAGTAAAAATTACGTAGACACAGCCCAAATCAAAATCGTAAAAGTACGGTAAAACCGTAACGTTCAAGAGATTTGACAAATTGATTTTAACAAAATATTAACACTTTAAGGAAAACCCAGGAGTTATCTTTGTTACAGTAATTAATTAATTAAATCCCTTGAATTATGAAAACAAAAAAGTATTTAATCGCCATTGCGATTTTTGGTGGGGTGTTGTTTACTGCGCAAGCTACTAATCTAATTGATTTAGATGGACAAACAACAACTCAAATCGACAAATCAAAAGTCAAAATTCCTGGCCAAGGCCAATAAAAAGGAATTAATAGGAGGGAGTATAATAGCTACTTTTATAGCTATTACTCCATACTTATTTACAATTTGGGAAGGTGTGCCAGATCAAAAGATTTGGGACACCTTTTTTGGTGTTTATACAAGCAATTATTATGAATCGGTTCAAATATTAGTTTGGACATTATTAGGCAAACTAATTCCCCTTCTCCTATTGTTAATTTGGGTTTTTACTAATCGTCATTGGTGGTATCATGTTATATTAGTACCAATTGCGATGTATATTTATCAAATTATGGAAGTTATAAATGATGATGTGAAATTTGTAGAAACTAATCAAATTTTATACTTACTTCCTGTAATGGCAATAGTTATTCCTTCTATTTATTTAATTAGGGCTAAAATGTTTAATAAACTAAACAATGCGGACAAAACTTTAGAAGAACTCGAAGAGGAGTTTAAGATTAAGAAACCTTCGTTTAGAGATTTTTTTTAGTAGAACTTACATTAATTAATTCTAACCAATAATCGCTATAAAAATTTGAAGTTTGCATTAAATATTGGTGTGACCCACATATTTTTGTTTCTCCACTTTCTATTACATATATTATATCTGCAATATGTTTTAAAGAATGTAATCTATGAGAAATAAATGATACTCAACTTTTTTTAAGTTTATTAAGTAGTTCTAAAACAAACAGCTCCGTTTTTCTATCCATTGCAGAAGTAAACTCATCTAACAATAGTAGTTGTGGTTTTTTATAGAGTACACGCATTAAT
>JAGLKH010000255.1 GCA_023141985.1 Flavobacteriaceae bacterium
TTGTCTGCCAAAAACAACAATATAGCAGTAACAATTAACATGCAACCAACCAATAAAATATTACCATTAAATAACTGTTCGAGTTCTTTTTCAAAAAACCAACCCACTACAACGGCAGGAAGCATCGAAACTATAATTTTAGTAATGAATTTTGTATCGTCATTCCATTTAAAAGACAAGAGCCCTTTTAAGATTTCGAAAATGTCTTTTCTAAACACAACAATAGTACTTAAAGCGGTTGCAAAATGTAGTACAACCGTGAATAATAAGCTTTTTTCAGGAACAGAATTGTCTCTAAGAATAGCTTTGCCGATTTCTAAATGACCACTTGAAGATACTGGAAGAAATTCGGTAAGCCCTTGAATTACTCCTAAAATAATTGAGTCTATAATTTCCATGAGGCAAAAATATTAAAATAGAATTAGTAGAAGCATAATGTTGGCAAAAGAACAGAATAAATTATAAAAATATCCATCCAATAATCATTACTATAAGAATTCCTGTTAACCCTTGAATTAAGGTAGAAACGGATTGACTTTTTAAAGCTGTTGTGGTGTCCATTCCGGTAAATTGAGCGACAACCCAAAAGAAACTGTCGTTTAGGTGAGATACTGTCATTGCACCTGCACCAATGGATAATACTGTTAAAGCTCTACCAACTGAGGAATCAAGTCCAAATGATTCTAAAATTGGAGCCATTATTGCGGCTGTTGTGATAATTGAAACCGTTGAAGACCCTTGAGCAGACTTTAAAACAGCGGCAACAATAAATGGTAAAAGTAGTCCAAGTTGCATGTTAGAGAAATTTTCACCTATAACATCACCAATTCCTGTGGCTTGAAGAATAGCACCAAACGCTCCTCCGGCACCTGTTATTAAAATGATAATACCGGCCTCTTTTAACCCACTTGTAACCCAGTTAAAATGAGTTTCTTCCTTATGTTTGGATTTAAGGTTAAAAGCTAAAAACACGCCAATTAAAAGTGCGATTACAGGATTACCTATAAAATTGAAAATGTTCGAAATTATACCTTCACCAAAAGGATGCGTTGGATAATTAGTTATAGATTTCAACGCTATCAATATTATAGGAATAAGTATTGGAATAAAAGAAGAGCTGGTTTTTGGTAACTTTTCAGTAGTAATTTCTGCAATGGACGGTTCCAAATCTACAGGCTTAATTCTTTTTTCTAAATATTTAGCCCAAAAGTAACCGGATAATGCAACCGGAATGGCAACAACTAATCCGAGTAAAATAACTAATCCTAAATCTGCATCCAATGCTGCAGTGGCTGCTAATGGTCCTGGTGTAGGAGGCACAAAAACATGAGTTGCATATAAACCGGCCGCAAGAGATACACCTAATACTACCAAAGGAATTTTTGAACTTTTGCTTATAGCTTTATTTAATGAGGAAAGAATAATAAACCCGGAATCGCAATACACAGGAATAGAAACAATAAATCCGGTGATATTCATTGCCAAAACAGATCTTTTCTTGCCAATCGTTTTTAAAGCCCAATTAGCAAGTGTTTTGGCGCCTCCACTTTTCTCCAGATAGGCACCAATGATGGTTCCAAAAGCAATAATAATCCCTATGCTTCCAAGTGTTTTTCCAAAACCATTCATGAGTGTAGAGGTAACCTCAGTTTCATCTAATCCGCCAACAAAACCCATAACGATTGCAGCAAGTAATAAAGATAAAAACGGATGAAATTTATATTTAGATGCAGCAATTACCATCAATATTACTACAACTACTAATG
>JAGLKH010000256.1 GCA_023141985.1 Flavobacteriaceae bacterium
AGCTATGATAAGAGTTGGAAATCAAAAAGGACTACAAAACTTTAAAGAATTACGTCGTATCGCATTTTCTATATATTTATTAGGCCTTGGTCTGGCATTTGTTTTTGCACTTTTATTTTTAGTATTTCACAAAGTGTTGCCTAATATATATTTGAATTTAGATGACGTAAATAATTTTAAAGATAACTCCGAAGTAATTAAAATAGCAGCAAAGCTATTATTAGCTGCAGCAGTTTTTCAGTTGAGCGATAGTATTCAAGTTATGGTTTTAGGTGCATTACGTGGGTTGCAAGATGTAAAAATACCTACTCTAATTACTTTTGTTGCATATTGGTTAATTGGTTTTCCGATTAGCTATTTTTTAGGAAAACAAGAAGCTTTTGCAAGTTTTGGTATATGGCTGGGACTTTTAGTAGGACTTACAGCAGCAGCAATTATGTTGTATATTAGATTTAACTATTTAACAAAACGATTAATTAAAAATGTATAACTTTAGTGCACTTTAGGCACTTATAATTTTAAAATAAAATATGGAACTCCCTAAATTTATACTTGGTGATAATACCGATTTTCCGAATGCTATTTTTGTAATTCATACCGAATTCCCAAGATTTATAATAAATCTCGAAAATGATGAAATAGAGTGGTTGGAAGAGTTCGATCAACACGATCAAAAAGAATTATTAAGCGAAACAGAATATGTTATTAAAGAAGCTTCAGCTTTTTATGATAGAGAAGTTTCCAGGTATGATGAATAAACGATAAATACAAAAGTATGTTAGAACAACTCCTTCAGTACGATAAAGAACTATTCTTATTTTTAAATAATTTAGGATCAACTACCTGGGATAATTTTTGGTTAATAGTTACTAATAAGCTTACGTTTATTCCAATGTATGCCGTACTGTTATATCTCATGTACAAGCAGCTAGGGGTAAAAACATTGCTATTATTAATACTGGTTATTGCAGTAATGATAACCTTTACAGATCAGGTCACTAACCTTTTTAAACACGGATTTGAACGTTTAAGACCATGTCGGGAAGATGGTGTAAAAGAGTTTATGCGTTTTATTGCCCCTCGTTGTGGCAGATATGGCTTTTTCTCAGGACACTCAGCTAATACAATGGCTGTCGCAGTTTTTGCAGGATTAATATTAAAACCATACTATAAAAAATTAATCTTCCTTTTATTGTTTTGGAGTGCTTTGGTTGCTTATAGTAGAATTTATGTAGGCGTACACTATCCCCTGGATATTATTTGCGGAATGTTATTTGGTTCAATTTCAGGTTTTGGGTTTTATAAACTTCAGAAATATTTAAGACTGCGATTTATTTCTTAGTTAACACATAATAATGACTCAATAATCTTTTTTTATAATTTTTTGTACCAGGAGCAGAACGGTTTAAATCGTAAGTGTCATATTGTACTATTGTATAATTTTCTTTTAGTAGTTTAGTGTCAGCAGGACTGAAACCATTTACTAAAATTCCAAATTTATTTTCTTTTGGAAAGTTGTAAGTAGAATCGTTAATTTTTATTTGAGGAATTTTATCTCCAAAATTCCAAATCATTTCCGGTGAAACAAAACCAAAACTATAAACTTTCAGATTTTCTTTTTCGACCTTTGTTTTTAATTGTGAAATACTTTTATAGGAATCACTTTTTAATGCTTTTGAAAGGGGTAAAACAAATACAAAAACACCAATCATGAAGCAAATTGTTAAGTAAAAAATGGAGTTTATATTTTTTCGTTTCAGTTGCACAATTATAGCAATACCAATACTTAGCAATATAAATACTGCAACAGTATATAAAGCCCAATTTGCATTTGTGTAGTCTTTTAAGAAAAGATATCCGGCAAAGGGAAATACAATCCCGATAAGAGCGATTAAACCAAAATTAAAGTACACAGGAACGGTTTCTCTTTTATCTTTTATATTTTTAAATTCCCGAATAAGATATTCAATATAAAACCCGGTATTTATTGCTAACGGAATTAATACAGGCATTAAATAACGCGATTTCTTTTCAGGAATAATAGACAATAATATTACAGCAAAAATAGTCCAATAGAAACTAAATTTATAAGCCTTTAAATTACTAACACGAGATTTTAAATATGGATAAAGTAAACTAATAAAAGCTGGAATAGTCCAAATTCCACTTTGGGTAAAAAAACTCCAATAATAATAAAAAGGTCTTACATTATAACTTCCCCAATTTCCTGTTTCCTTGTTTGTGATGTTTAAAAAAGTTTGAGGATCTTCTAATCTTACATATAAAAACCACCAACCCCCAACTAACAGTATTAGTATTAAAATCGAAAAAACAGAAAAGAGTTTAGCTCTAAAATGTTTGTATTTAAATATTATTCCATACGAAATTAAAAAAGGTATAAGTAAGGCATAAAAAGAAACAGGTCCTTTACACATAAAAGAAAAACCTATAAATAAGCCTGCTAATAGTGTATGTTGCCAATATTTTTTTTGTTTTTCAAAAAGCTGAAATAAATGAAAAATGCCAATTAGCATAAATCCGTGTGAAAAAATATCCCAGGGAGCTTCAATTACGATGCCTATAACATAAAATGAGGTAACGGTTAATAAACCGTTTATTAAACTGTGTCCTTTGTTTTTCAATAATGTATTGCTTAGTAAATAGGAGTAAACTCCTGTAAGAATTACCATAATAATTCCGGGAAAGCGCAAAGCAAGTATGTTTTTAATTCCAAATATTAATCCGGAAAGTGCAGCAAACCAAGTAGGCAATGGGGGTTTTTGGTAACGCGCTTCACCATTCATTGTAGTTAATAACCAATTATTATCAGTAATCATTTCTCTTGCTGTAATAAAATTACGAGCTTCCATAATGCTAACATCTAAAACATCTATATTAAAACTTAACATGATTAAGACGACAACTACTATTGTAAGGATAGGATTATTTTCAATGGTTTTAATCATTCTGCTTATGTAATATTATTAAATTTCTAATGTAGATTATAGATCCTAATAAATGTCCAATTAATAATACAGGGTCTTTTCGGTTTATAGCATATACTAAAATTAGAATAGAGCCTACTAAACTTAAAAGCCAGAATCCTAAAGGTAAAGACGATTTTTTTTTATATTCTGAAAACATCCACTGATACACAAAACGCAATGTAAAGACAACCTGAGATACGATACCTAACCACAACAACCATTTTGGAATAGCATCGTTTCTAAATAAAAGATCTTTATCTATTATATTATTATTAAAATAATAAATAACAATTAAAGTAGGAACACTATACAGTAAGAGTCTAAAAAACCAATGCAGTTTTTGCCATTCGTTTTGTAATTGAAGATTTCTTATATAAATAAAATATGTGAGTGACTGCCCTAACATAATAGCAAAATCATCTCGCAAATACCCATAAATAAACAGCAGGAACGAAGCAATTAAACTTAATATCCAAAATAAAGTTGGCGTAATAACTTTGCGTTGTTTTTCTGAAGTAATCCATTGAATAACTAATCTCGAAGAGAATAAAATTTGAGCAACAAACCCAATAGTATATACAAGCCAGCTACTCATTAACTCTTTTTAGAAATGGTATAGTTAATATACTTTTTTTTCATCCATAGATATGCAAAACAATCACTTAAAGGTCCTAATAAACGATTCCATAAACCAAACTTTGCTTGTCCGGCAATACGTGGAAAATGCTGTACAGGAATTTGAATAATTTTACCATTCTGCAAAAGGATCATAGCTGGCAAAAAGCGGTGTAAGCCTTTAAACATAGGAATACGTTTTGCATATTCTGTTTTAATAACTTTTAATGGGCAACCGGTATCATCCATACCATCATGAGTAAATGCTCTTCTAATACCATTCGCAATGGTAGAAGACATATTTTTTACAAACGAATCTTTTCTATTTGCTCTCACACCTGTAACCAGATCATATTCGGTTATATGTTCTAAAAGTAAATTAAAATCTTCTGGAGCAGTTTGAAGGTCAGAATCTATATAACCTACAAATTCTGTTTCAACATGATCAAAACCTGCTTTAATGGCAGCGCTTAAGCCACGATTTTCTTCAAAAAGAATATACTTGAAATTTTCATTTCTACTACAAATATCATCAATATGGTCTTGACTTTTATCTTTAGAGCCATCATTCACAAATAAAATAGAGGTTGGTAAAGTTGCAATTTTAGTATAGGCAAGAAGTTCTTTTTCGACACGTTTCAGGTTGTCTTCTTCATTATATACAGGAACAATAATGGTGAATTTATAATCCATCTACTAAAGGTTGGTTGTTGCAAAAATATTCTTTTTTAGATGAATACCAATTAAACATTACAATCACTTATTTAAATTGTTTCTTTTCCTGCCAATGCGCCACCTGGCTCGTTCACTAAAAATGTCTACAAGACATTTTCTTAACGCTCCACCCTGTTAAAAAATATAACCATAATTATCACTATGCTTAAATTTTTTGCCATGACTAATCAAAAAATAATTCAATTTATTATTGGGAATTTTAAAATTCAACTGATATAACTCAATGCTTTCATATTTTAAATATAAAAAAGATGTTAAATTGCAACACTAAATTATAGCAAATGAAAATATTAGTAACTGGAGCTGCTGGTTTTATAGGCTCTCATACTGCTGAGCGATTACAAGATTTAGGTAACGAAGTTATTGGAGTTGATAATTTTAGTGATTATTACGATGT
>JAGLKH010000257.1 GCA_023141985.1 Flavobacteriaceae bacterium
ATTGGTGATACTTATTATAAATCTTCTTTATTTTATAAGACTTATTTATGTACTTTATACTGTAGGTTGGGATGAAATGATGGAGCCTATTAGAGAAGCTATAGAACAAGCAAGACTGAACCAATAATTTAAGCAATAAAAAAGCGACCTCCTCGATAACTATGGGAGATCGCTTTTTTTATTTTCTTTTTGTAAAATTATTTTACTTCAAACTGCTTAAGTGTTTTAATAATTATATTAACGCAATCTAATACTTGCTCTTCAGTAATAACTAAAGGAGGTGCAAAACGAATTATATTACCATGAGTGGGTTTTGCTAACAACCCATTATCACGAAGTGCTAAACAAATATTCCAAGCGGTTTCACTTTCTTCATCTTCGTCAATTACGATCGCATTAAGCAATCCTTTACCTCGCGCTAAAATTACAAGAGTACTTGTTTCAATATATTTATTCAGTTCGCTTCTAAATAATTGTCCGAGAGTTTCAGCATTTACAGCCAAGCTCTCATCTCTAACAACTTCGAGAGCAGCAATGGCAACAGCAGCAGCAATAGGATTACCTCCAAAAGTACTACCATGAGTTCCAGGCTTAATCACATCCATAATAGCATCATTGGCAAAAACAGCACTAACAGGGTAAGCACCTCCAGAAAGCGCTTTACCAAGAATTAATACATCAGGTTTTACATTTTCATGATCTACCGCCAAAAGTTTTCCTGTTCTTGCAATTCCTGTTTGTACTTCGTCTGCAATAAAAAGCACATTATGCTTTTCGCATAGCATTTTAGCTTTTGTCAAATAACCTTCACTTGGCACATAAACTCCAGCTTCCCCCTGTATGGGTTCTACCAAAAATCCTGCAATGTTTTTATTGTTTTCTAATACCTCTTCTAAAGCTTGTAAATTATCATATTCGATTTTTATAAATCCTTTAGCAAATGGTCCAAAGTTTTTACGAGCCACAGGATCGTCAGAAAATGAAATGATAGTACTTGTACGACCATGAAAATTATTTTTACAAACTATAATTTCAGCCTCATTTTCATCAATACCTTTTACTTCGTAAGCCCATTTTCTACATAACTTTAAAGCCGTTTCTACTGCTTCGGCTCCAGTATTCATGGGTAACAATTTATCGTAACCAAAATACTCTGTTGCAAATTTTTCGTACTTCCCTAAAACATCATTATAAAATGCCCTGGAGGTCAATGTTAAATTTTGTGCTTGGTTTACCATAGCATTAACAATCTTTGGATGACAATGTCCTTGGTTTACAGCAGAATAGGCTGACAAAAAATCGTAATATTGATTGCCTTCAACATCCCAAACATGCACCCCTTCTCCTCTACTTAATACTACAGGTAGTGGGTGGTAATTGTGTGCACCATACTTGTTTTCTAAATCCATCGCTTCTTGCGACGTTAATTGGTCTAAAACAGCCATTTTAAAAAAAATTAAATATTAAAAATATGTAATTCCTACTGTACCTTTATTCTTTCGAAGAAACGAAAATTCAGCGTAGGAGAGAAATCATCCCCAGATAGGTATGCAAGTTAATAAATATAAATCGCATCATAAAACCTTATTGAGACAATTTTGATGCTAATGACGATACTAACAATTCTAATCGCTTAATCTCACGTAAGACTACATTTTTATCGATTTGCATCCATGCAAACAATTTTAACAAACCTACAGCTATCATACAAAAAGACCCTAATACTGCCCATTTAATGAGCTCGTTGGTAACATCTGTATTAAAAAACTGAATGGCACAATACACGAATAAACCAAAAACGACTACCATCACTATATTTACATATACAAATATCCATTTTAACTTACCCTGGAATAATCCTCCCATCATTTGAAAAATGTTCTGCTCCTCTAACTCATTGTAAAATTTAGCCTCTTCTTGAGTTAATGTCTCTTTAATTAATTGATCGATGTCTTCCATGTTATTTTTCATAATAAAATTTATTTGTCATTCCCACGGAGGTAGGAATCTGTTATTTGTTACTTCTATTTATATTTAATTATTGCTTTTAATTTTTCTCGTGCATGAAACAGTCTTGATTTTGCTGTTCCAACAGATATGTCCAAAATCTCACCTATTTGCTGTAATGAATAATCTTCTACATAAAACAGATTGATAACCATTTGATGATGCTCTGGAAGCGATTTAACTGCACTTAAAATCGCTTTCTTTAAACTTTCATTATCAGGTTGCTTTGCATGAGTTATAGTCGCTTTTTCATAATGGTATCGACGCATTTTATTACTTTCCTTTTTGTTGTCCTTAACCAAATCTATAGACTTTCTATACACAATAGTTAAAGCCCAGCTTCCAAAACTATTTGGATCTTTTAATTTATGAATCTTAGACATAATAGTTTTCCAACTTTCTTGAGCGATATCCTTAGCTGCATCAATATCTTTTGTCACCCAATACGCTTTGCTGCAAAATTTTTTGTGCCATCGCTTTACCAATAAAGCCAATGCCTTTTCATTACCGGATTGATATTGTAATACCAACCATCCATCAACTATTTTATTGGTTTTATTCATTGTGTTTCTAATATAAAGACATAGAAAAGTTAAAAAGGTTCACTTTCATTCCCATGAAAATGGGAATCTTAATAAATATAACTGAAATTTCATTACAATTTAATTGCTATTGTTATTTTTGCGCTATGTCTCGAAAAAACAGAAAACAAATATTTACTAATGTTGAAATTATCGATGCTGGAGCAAAAGGAAAAACAGTTGCTAAAGCACCCGATGGTAGAGTAATTTTTTTAACCAATGCAGTTCCAGGCGATGTTGTAGATATTCAAACCTATAAAAAGCGTAAAGCTTTTTATGAAGGCAAAGCTGTTGCGTTTCATAAACTATCCGATAAAAGAACAGAACCTGTTTGCGAGCATTTTGGAACTTGTGGTGGCTGTAAATGGCAACATATGGCTTACGAGCATCAATTGTTTTATAAGCAAAAGGAAGTTACCAACAATTTAACTCGTCTTGGACATATTGAATTACCAGAGGTTAGTCCTATTTTGGGCTCAGAAAAACAATATTTTTACAGAAATAAAATGGAGTTTTCTTTTAGCGATTCTCGTTGGTTAACTCAAGAAGAAATTAATTCGGATGAAAGTCTTGGAGACCGAAATGCTTTAGGATTTCATATTCCCGGAATGTGGGACAAAATTTTGGATATAAAACAGTGTCACTTACAAGAAGATCCTTCTAATGCTATTAGAAATGCTGTAAAAGCATTTGCAGTAAAAAATGATTTTGAATTTTTTAATACAAGACAACAGGCAGGTTTATTGCGCACTTTAATGATTCGTACTACAAGTATTGGAGAGATAATGGTGCTTATTCAGTTTTTTGCAGCCGATAAGATAAAACGTGAATTGTTGTTAGATTTTCTTTCTGAAGAATTTCCGCAGATAACTTCTTTACAGTATGTTATTAACGAAAAAGCCAACGATACTATATACGATCAAGAGGTGATATGTTATAAAGGTCGTAACCACATCTTTGAAGATATGGAAGGCTTAAAATTTAAAATAAATGCAAAGTCATTTTATCAAACTAATTCTGATCAAGCTTACGAACTATACAAAATTACTCGAGAATTTGCAGGATTAACAGGTAAAGAACTCGTTTACGATTTATATACAGGCACCGGAACCATTGCGCAATTTGTTGCCAGACAAGCCAAACGTGTAATTGGTGTAGAAGCTGTGCCTGATGCCATAACTGCTGCAAAAGAAAATGCACAATTAAATAATATAGAAAACGTTGAATTCTATGTTGGAGATATGAAAACCGTTTTCAATACAGAATTCATAACCACTCATGGACAGCCTGATGTTATTATTACAGATCCCCCAAGAGATGGTATGCATAAAGACGTTGTTAAACAAATACTAAACATTGCACCGGACAAAATTGTGTATGTAAGTTGTAATAGTGCAACACAAGCAAGAGATTTGGCGTTAATGGACGCTATATATAAAGTTAGCAAAGTACAAGCTGTAGATATGTTCCCACAAACGCATCATGTAGAAAATGTTGTACTTTTGGAAAGCCGATAATCGGTATTAAAAAATTAAATTTGTCACATTCTGAGTGAAGCAAAGAATCTCAATAACAAAGTTTAATTATGAAGATTTCTGCCTTGGTAGAAATGAATTAAAAAATAATTCCGTTTCTCGGAAAATAAATATGAAAAAAATAAGTGCCTTATTAATACTTCTTCTAATAGTTATTACCAGTTGCGAAAAAGATGATATTTGCGCTGAAACTACTCCTACAACACCCAAACTCATTTTAAGATTCTACGATATTACCAGTCAAGAGGATACTAAAAGCGTAAATGGTTTAAGAGTTACCGGTTTAGATGATAATAACGAAGAAGTTGATATACCAAGTTTAAATCTTGTTACAACCGATTCTATTAATTTGCCATTACGAACAGACGCAAACGCTACTAAATTTACGTTTCATAAAGATTATGCGATTGACAATAATGGAACTCCCGATGATATTAGTGATGATATAATATTAGGCAATCCAGATATAGTAACTGTAAGCTATCAAAGAGAAGATATTTATGTATCTCGAGCTTGTGGTTTTAAAACTATCTTTAATAATCTCACTATTAGTGTGGAACTAGATGGTGATAATTGGATTATAAATTCTGAAATAATAAATTCTATTGTAGAAAATGAAACCACAGCTCATGTTAAAATATTTCATTAGTATAAATTTTGCTATGCTGATGTTTTTTTCAGCAGGTGCACAAAATGATAGCATTGTTCAAGACTCAACCAAATACAAACAAAAATACGGTTTAAGGCTTGGTGGCGATCTAAGTAAAATTTTACGTACAGTTATTGACGATGATTATACCGGCTTTGAAATTAATGCAGATTACAGATACTCAAAAAATTTATATATCGCCGGAGAATTAGGAATCGAAGAAAAGACGACTTCAACCGAATTCTTAAATTCAACGGCTAAAGGAAGTTATTTTAAAGCAGGAGTAGATTATAACATGTATAAAAATTGGCTAAACATGGAAAACATGATCTATAGTGGTTTTCGTGTTGGTATAAGTTCTTTTAGTCAAACCGTAAATAGCTATACAATTTTTAATACCAATCAAGATTTTTCACAAACTACAGTTACAGAAAGCAATGAATTTAACGGACTATCAGCCATTTGGGCAGAATTAATTTTTGGCATAAAAGCCGAAGTACTAAACAATCTCTATATTGGGCTTAACGTACAGCTTAAAGGAAGAATAACCGAAACCGAACCCGATAACTTCGAAAATATTTATATTCCAGGGTTTGGACGCACTTACGATAGTGGAAGTTTTGGAATTGGTTTTGGCTACAATGTTTCATATCTTATTCCCTTGTATAAAAAAGGGAAT
>JAGLKH010000258.1 GCA_023141985.1 Flavobacteriaceae bacterium
CCGACCATCCATAACTACACCACTACTCTTTCCTATTTTTCGCTGTTGTTTCACTAATTGATAGCGCACTTCGGGTACTGCAGAAACTGCACTTACAAAATTGGAAACTTCCATAGTTCGGATTTCTTTTTCTACATTCTTTCCATTTAAAAACATCTCTGAAACACCAAGTGCTGAATTAAATTTAAAGTTTAGCTTTATTTTATGTAACTGCAATACAAAATCGTTAACATTAAAATTATCGTCAGATATATAATTGTTTTGTATTGCATATAATGTTACTGCACGATACATGGCGCCTGAATCTACATAAACATATCCTAAAGTTTTTGCTATTTGTTTAGCAATGGTACTTTTTCCTGTAGAAGAAAATCCATCTATGGCAATTGTAATGTTTTTAATCATATCCCTGCTTTATTTTTTGATTAAAAAATTTATGTTCGTTCATCTATCGTAAATCTATTTGCAGACCAAAAAAACTTGCATTAGAAGCACTTGTATATCTTGCATGAGTGTAACTAAATCTCATTTTGTTGAGTTTTATTCCAATTCCAATGGACAATCCAGAAAAATCTCGCTGATCTAAAATTCGTAATTCTTCTGCTCTTCTAAAATTATATCCTAATCTAACATTAAATCCTTTATCCGGAAATAATTCTGCTCCTAAAATTAAGTGTCTTAATGTTTTATTTAAAAACCCGAGTTTTTCTTCTGTTAGATTTCCATCCAAATCGCTAGTTATTCTAGCAGGATTAGCCCTGCCTAATGGCCACTTTTGCAAGTTTTCTAATGTAACATGCCAACGTATAGGTACATTTTCTAAAGTTTGTGATATTCCAAAATCTACTTCGAAAGGTAAAGGTTCATTTAGTCCGGCATAAGTTGTTATTTGCGAACCCAAATTTCTAACCACAATTGCAGCATTAAGATCCATATCTTCATTTATATAGATTAAACCAAAATCGGCAGCTGCTCCTAACGATGTATATTGCTCCAGTTTAGATGTTATTATTTTTAGGTTAGCTCCAAAATAAAAATCGGTGTAACCTATTTGCAAAGCATAACCAACAGACAAGGCAGCTTCAGTACCTGTAAACGAACCTGTTGAAACACCATTTTCGTCATAGCCATCAAAATCTCCATAATTAATATATGTTATGCCTGCGTGCAAAGTTTGTGTTCTTCTATCCCATGTATAAGCATAAGCAGCAGTACCATAACTAATTCCACCTAAATAATTAGAATAATTAAGCGATAACTGATTATCCATTTCAACATTAATAGTTGCAGGATTATATAGCCCTTGTGTAACGTCGTAATCCACATTAGTTAAGACTTTTCCTCCCAAAGCAGCTTGACGGGGAGATGATACCAAATTTAAGAATTGGTATGTTGCTTCTCCTCCAACCTGTGAAAGCATAGATGTAACAAGAAACAAAAAAAATATAGTGATAATCGTCCTTATCATAAAGCTGCAAAGTAACTAAATCTAACTTAAAACGATTTCATGAATAATTTATTTTTAAATTCTAAAAAAAACCTCGATATAATCGAGGTTTTAGGCTTATAATTCCTTAGCGTTTTTCACTTTTTGTTTTGTAACAGCCATATTTATAACATCGCTCATTTCTGAAACATAATGGAACGTTAATCCTTTAAGGTATTCGTCTTTAATTTCTTCAATATCTCTTTTATTATCTTTACTAAGTAATATTTCTTTAATTCTTGCACGTTTTGCAGCCAATATTTTTTCTTTTATTCCACCAACAGGAAGTACTTTACCTCGAAGTGTAATTTCTCCAGTCATTGCAAGACTTTTCTTTACTTTTCGTTGTGTAAATAAAGACACTAAAGAGGTAAGCATGGTAACTCCGGCACTTGGACCATCTTTTGGAGTTGCACCTTCCGGAACATGTAAGTGCACATTATATTTATCGAACACTGCTGGACTAATACCAAATTCTACTGCATTAGCTTTAATATATTCCATAGCGATGGTCGCAGATTCTTTCATAACCTTGCCCAAATTCCCTGTAATGGTCATAGTCCCCTTTCCTTTAGATAGGATAGATTCTATAAATAATATATCGCCTCCTACCCTTGTCCAGGCTAATCCTGTAACTACTCCGGCAACATTATTGTTTTCATACTTGTCACGTTCTAATTTTGGGCTTCCAAGTACTTTAATTATATCTTCATTAGAAATCTTTATATCATAATCTTCTTCCATTGCAATATTCTTTGCTGCATAGCGCACCATTTTAGCAATTTGCTTTTCTAAACCACGAACACCAGATTCTCTAGTATACCCTTCAACTATTTTTTCTAATTGTGGCTTAGCAATTTTTAAATTTTCGGTTGTTAAACCGTGTTCTTTTAATTGCTTAGGCAATAAATGTCTTTTACCTATTTCAACTTTTTCCTCGATAGTATAACCTGTGACATTAATAATTTCCATTCTATCAAGTAATGGAGGTTGAATTGTAGATAAACTATTAGAGGTCGCTATAAACATTACCTTAGATAAATCGTAACCCATTTCAAGAAAATTATCGTAAAATTCTGAATTTTGTTCAGGATCTAATACTTCAAGCATTGCTGATGATGGATCTCCCTGGTGTGAGTTAGATAGTTTATCTATTTCATCTAAAACAAAAACCGGGTTAGATGTTCCTGCCTTTTTCAAACTTTGCAAAATTCGTCCGGGCATTGCACCTATATATGTTTTTCTATGCCCTCTAATTTCAGCTTCATCACGTAAACCACCAAGTGATATACGCACATATTCTCTACCCAAAGCTTCTGCTATAGATTTTCCAAGGGATGTTTTACCAACTCCGGGAGGACCAAATAAACATAAAATTGGGGATTTCATGTCATTACGAATTTTTAGTACTGCAAGGTGTTCAATTATTCTACGCTTTACATCATCCAAACCATAGTGATCACGATCTAATATTTTCTTAGCTCGTTTAAGATCAAAAATATCTTTACTATATTTATTCCAGGGTAATTCCAAAAATAAATCTAAATAATTACGCTGTATTGAATACTCTGCAACTTGTGGATTCATGCGTTGCATTTTTGCAATTTCCTTATCAAAATGTTTCGCTACATCTTCATTCCAATTTTTCTTCTTTGCTTTAGCTTTCATTTCTTCCACCTCTTCCTCATAACTCACTCCACCTAGTTCTTCTTGTATGGTTTTCATTTGTTGATGCAAGAAATATTCGCGTTGTTGCTGATTCATATCGCTTTGCACTTTAGACTGAATGACGTTCTTTAACTCCAGTTTTTGGAATTCTACATTCATATACTTAAGTGTAGCTAATGCACGATCTTGTAAATCGTTTATTTCTAAAAGTTCTTGTTTTTCTTTAACTGAAAGATTCATGTTTGAAGACACAAAATTCACCAAAAACGAATTGCTCTCGATATTTTTTATAGCAAAAGAAGCTTCGCTTGGAATATTAGGGCTGTGCTTTATAATTTCTAATGCTAAATCTTTTATTGAATCTATAATCGCAGAAAATTCAACATCAGTATTTTCAGGAGATGTTTCTGGAACTTCACGTACAGTGGCATTCATATAAGGCTCTTCTGTAATAACTTCTGCTAATTTAAACCGCTTTTTTCCTTGTATAATAACTGTTGTATTTCCATCAGGCATTTTAAGCACACGCAAAATACGAGCAACAGTTCCAGTTTCATTTATGTCATTGATCGAAGGGTCTTCAACCATTTCATCTTTTTGAGAAACAACTCCAATTACCTTGCTACCTTTGTTAGCATCATTAATCAACTTAATAGATTTATCTCTTCCTGCTGTAATTGGAATTACAACTCCGGGAAATAAAACTGTGTTTCGTAGGGATAATATAGGTAAGGTTTCTGGTAAGGATTCGCTATTTATTTCTTTCTCGTCTTCGGATGTCATTAACGGAATTAACTCTGAATTTTCATCAAACTCCTGAAATGACAAACTGTCAAGACTTATAAATTTAGATTT
>JAGLKH010000259.1 GCA_023141985.1 Flavobacteriaceae bacterium
AGCTATAGGGTTTCACTTACTTTACATCTTATTGAAGGTTATGATTACGAAGAAATAAGTGATATCATGAATATTTCTTATGCTAACTGTCGCACTACAATTTCGCGTGCTAAAGAGAGTTTAAGACAAAAATTACAGCATGCTACTGTATAATATTATATAATAATGAAAAATGATAATTTAAATACATTGTTTAAAAATCTCGAAAATGATTTTGATATTGAATCTCCTGGTTTAGGTCATCAACAACGTTTTTTAGATAAATTGAATAATCAAAGTGAAAGCATTAGACAGGTTTCTATACCTCACAGAAGTTTCTGGAAACCTTTAATTGGTATTGCAGCATCTATAGTATTGTTGATTTCACTCTTTATTGGATTACAACAAGATAGCAACTCCAAAGATCTGGCAAGTGTTTCTCCGGAAATGGAAAATACTCAAAATTTCTTTTCTAATGTCATAGCAGAAGAACTTTCAAAGTTAGAAGTTGAAACGTTTCCAGAAGCGCAGATACTTATTAAGGATGCTATGACTCAAATAAAAATTCTTGAGATGAATTATGAACAGTTAAAACAAAATTTAAACGAAAGTGGTGAAGATAAGCGTGTTATTTATGCGATGATTACCAACTTTCAAAATAGAATAGATGTATTACAAAATGTATTACAACAAATTGAAGATGTTAAACAATTAAAAAACAATACTTATGAAAACAGCACTACTATATAAAACTATAGTTGTCTTATTTATCATTCCGACTTTAGTTTTAGGAAGCAATACGACCAACTTAAAAGGTAAGTACACAGAATCCAAAACTATAAATAAAGAATTTACTGTAAATCCTGATGCTACATTAAAAGTAGACAACAGTTATGGAAACATTGAAGTTGTTACCTGGAACGAAAATCGTGTAGAAATTGAAGTTACTATTACAACAAATGGTAATAACAAAGAAAAAGTACTAAAGAAGCTCGATCAAATTACTGTAGAATTCGATAACTCTCCAAACTTCGTTTCTGCAAAAACAAGATTTAGCAAAAGTAGATCCTGGTGGAGTTGGAACTGGGGGAATAATAATATAAACATGAAAATTAATTATGTTATTAAATTACCGATTACTAATAATGTAGATTTAAGCAATGACTATGGAAGTATTAACTTAGATAAACTTGAAGGTCATGCGAAAATTGACTGCGATTACGGTAAAATTACAACCAAAGAGCTCATGGCAGATAATAACTTTATTAGTTTTGATTATACTAACAACAGTTATTTTGAATATATAAAAAGTGGAAAGATAAATGCTGATTATAGTGGGTTTACAGTTAGTAAAACCAATGACTTACAAATTAACGCAGACTACTCAAAATCTATAGTTGAAATAGCCGAAGATGTAAGTTATAATTGCGACTACGGTTCTCTTACTATTGATAAAGTAAACAATGTAAATGGAGATGGAGACTATTTAACTACTCGTATTGGCGATGTTTATAAAAATGTAACTATCAATGCAGATTATGGTTCTTTTAAAATAGATAACATGACTGATAATGCTGGAGACGTTGATATTGAATCAGATTATATGAAAATCACAATAGGTTATTCTCCCAATTATAACTTCAATTTTAATATCGATTTAGAGTATGCTTCATTAAGAGGACAGGATGATTTAGAAATCACTAAACAGAAAATTGAATCCGGAGACAAATACTATGCTGGATATTATGGTAATAATAATTCAGGAAATACCATCAAAATATCTTCCGATTATGGAAGTGTAACTTTTAATAAAAATTAAATATTAATCAAAAAACAATAAACAGTTATGAACAAATCAATCGTATTATTAGCAGCATTAATGCTTTCTACCCTGTCTCATGCACAATGGTGGGGAAATGAAAAAGTAAAAGGAAATGGCAACATGAGCACAGAAACGAGAACTACAGGAGACTATGACGGAATAAAATGTGCAGGATCTATGGATTATATTTTGGTGGCTGGTGCAGAAGGTAATATCAAAATTGAAGGCGAAGAAAATTTGCTAAAACATATTATCACAGAAGTTAAAAATGGTAATCTTATAGTTAAAGTTGAAAAAGGTATAAACTTAAGGCCAAGTTTTAATAAAACCTTAAAAATTACAATTCCATTTAAAGATATTAGTAAGGTATCTTTGGCCGGTTCTGGAGATTTATGGAACAAAGATAAAATTACTGCAACAGATCTGGATGTATCTTTAGCTGGTTCTGGAGACATTGTTCTGGATATTGAGACAACATCGGTAGAAGGTAGTATTGCTGGTTCCGGAGATCTCACATTAAAAGGTGACACTAATAATTTAGAAGCCAAAGTTGCTGGTTCAGGAGATTTTCATGGGTTTGAATTACAAGCAAACCATACTATTGTCTCGGTTGCTGGTTCAGGTGATGCAGAAGTTGTAAGCAATGAAACTTTAAAAGCAAGAGTTGCCGGTTCTGGTGATATTGAATATAGAGGTAATCCTGGTAAAGAAGATACTAAAGTTTCAGGATCTGGAAGTATAAGTAATTAATTTTAAATTTATATAAAACAAAGAAGCGTCACTTAATAAGTGGCGCTTTTGTTATATAAACTAATCAATGTCTATTTAACATATTTTGTTTTAGTGCCCTATTTTTTAAACCAACCACTTTTTAGGATACTTTCTTTAAATAGCGATTTTTCTGTTATAAATAATTAATTAAAATAAGTCACGCAAAAACTACCTTCAGTAATTTCATAAGTTCCTACTCCAGTTAAAAAAGGTTCTGCTGTAAATTCAAACGTTCCCATTAATATTCTCTTAAAAACATCATGTAATGTTATTGTTAATGTTCCTTTTGCAATATGATAATCTGTATCACTTAAACTATATGTTCCATTTGGGAGATTTGGCAAAGGAGAAGCAAAAGTATAAGTTCCTGCTGTTATATTAGAATCCATTACTAAACTAATAATTTCATCATTTCTTCTTGCATCAAAACCGATCATACCAAAATTATTCCTAAATCCTTGTATTAAGGTTTCTACATATTCGACACCATCAACTTTGGCGAAAAATTCATTTTCGTAATTATCAGGTAACCTAGTATATGGAATATTAGTGAAAGAGCCGTTGGTAAATTCTTTTGTACTACTATTAGGATTATGTCCTGTAAAATGGAATGTCCCAGAGATTGTTGCGTTAGCTTCATCGATTTCAGTAACAGTAATTTCGCCTTGTGAGTCAATAAAATTTGTAACAGACTCCCAAGTATTTGAACTTCCACTTTCTTGAATATATGTAGCACTATTTGGTTCGTTCATATTGCTTATAACTCCTAGTTGGTATGTCCCAGGTATTATTTCAAAAAGTGTTAATGAAACAGTTTCCCCATTGGTTCCACTTTGCCCTGTAATATTTATAACTTCATTATTAATGGTAGCACTTGCCAAATCTGCAATAAAAGTTTGTCCATCAAAATCTACTTGGAAATTACCATTTGGTGATACATAAGTACAATCACCTAAAGCATCAATCGTAGATTTTAGGCTTCCATCAGCATCTCCACAAGCTGTAATTTGATTTTCTAAAGCCTCTACATAGGCAGTACATAATTCAGTATAATTATCTTCCGTTGCAGAATCAAAATTTGTTGCAGTTGTAATAATATCTTGAGATGCTGTTTCGCAAGATATAGTGTTTTCCTCTGCAAAAAAATCACCTTCATAAGGTTCGTTATCACATTTAAATGCAGTAAGCAAAATGAAAAATGATAAAAAAAGACTTACTCTTTTCATGATATATTGAATTTATTATGATTCAATCCTAAATAAATTACTTAACATATTTTGTTTTAGTAATAGTGCCTAATACTATAAAAGCTATTAAAAAGAAAGTACCCAAAAGCAGTACAGACCATTGCATAGAATTTGTTAATGCAATTAATAATCCAAATATAATCATTCCTAACACAATGGCTATTTTCTCTGCAACATCATAAAAACTAAAATACGTAGCATGATCTTCTGTTTCGGGTAATAATTTTGAATAAGTAGATCGAGATAACGACTGTATTGCACCCATTACCAAACCAATCAAACCACCAAGAGCATAAAAATATGTAGTTACATTTGGTTGTTCCTTATCCAACATAAAAGCTGTAAAACATACTATTCCCCATATGGCAATTGTTATTTTCAAAGTTTTCAAGTTTCCAATTTTATTAGATAATCTCGAAAATAAAAATGCACCAAAAATACCTACTATTTGCACTAATAGAATTGTTAATATAAGATTGGTTGTAGGTAAACCTAACTCTTTACTGCCAAATATTCCAGCCATTAAAATTATGGTTTGTACACCAACACTATAAAAGAAAAATGAAATTAAAAACGTTCTCAATTGAGGATAGTTAACTAAATCTTTAGCAACAATTTTTAATTCTCTAAAGCCTTTTAAAATATAGTCCTTTTGTGGTTTATGATTATAAACATTATTAGGAAGTTTTCTATACGTAATTTGCGCAAACCCTAACCACCAAATACCCACTATAAGAAATGTAATACGTGGCGCAAGAGTAGAATCAGTAATTCCAAACCATTCTGGTTTCTGTACCATCACCAAACTAAAAAGTAATAGTAATATAGAGCCAGAATAACCAAATATAAATCCTTTTGCACTCACATTATCTTGTTGTTCCGGATATGCAACTTCAGGTAAATATGCATTATAAAATACAATACTACCCCAAAATCCAATACTTGCAGTAATTGTAAATACGATTGCTATCCAAAGGGTTTCTTCTCCTTTAAAAAAGAACAAACTCATTACGGACAACGATCCTAACAAGCAAAAGAATTTTAAAAACTTAAGCTTGTTTCCGGTATAATCTGCAATTCCAGATAGTATAGGAGAAATAAAGGCTACAATTAAAAAAGAGAATGCTAAAGTATAATCGTATAATGTAGTTGAATTCCATGATGTTCCCAAAAACTGAATATCTCCTTCTACACTCGCAAAAGATTCAGTAATACTACTATAGTAAATAGGAAACACAGCAGTACTTATCACTAAAGAATACACAGAGTTTGCCCAATCATAAAATGCCCAGGCATTAATTAATTTTTTACTTCCTTTTTCTAATTTATTCATATAAAAACATTAAAAGTTAATTACTTTTCATTTATAATATTTTTTGGAATTCTAAATAGCAGAAATATCCCTATTAAAAAGAATACAAATAAAAATAATATGGCATTACGCATACTACCTGTAATTTGATCTATTACACCATAAATTACCATGCCTATTACAATACCAATTTTTTCGGTAACATCAAAAAAACTAAAATAAGATGTAGTGTCTTTGGTTTTTGGTAAAAACTTTGAATATGTAGAACGTGACAGAGCTTGTACTCCCCCCATTACAAAACCTACAACTACTCCAACAATATAAAACTGAACAGGCGTTTTTACAAAATAGGCATAAAAACACACCAGCATCCAAATAAAATTAATGATTATTAGCGTTTTAATATTTCCAAATTTTGCTGAAGCTTTTGAAGTTAGAACAGCTCCAAAAATGGCTACAACCTGGATAATTAAAATACTAATTATTAATCCCATAGTTTTTTCATCATTATTTGTCCAAGAAATTTCTTCTTCTCCAAAATAAACAGCCATTAGCATTATTGTTTGTACAGCCATGCTGTAAACAAAAAAAGCATATAAAAAACTTTTCAATTTAATATTATGAGTGAGTTCTTTCCAAACATTTTTTAATTCTATAAAACCATTAAGCAAAACATCTTTGGTAATACTGTGTCCTTTTGAAGCTCCTTTTGGAAGATAGTAAAAGGTGTATTGGCTAAAAATAA
>JAGLKH010000026.1 GCA_023141985.1 Flavobacteriaceae bacterium
TATTTTGTAAAACTACTATGACAATCAAAACAACTTTCTTTTAAAATGAGTTTTACATCTTCCGGAGGATTAGTATCCTCGATAAATGCAACAATTGAAGTAGTCTTACCTTCATTTTTTTCTGGGCCAAAAAACTGTGAGATAACTAACACAATCAATAATAGGAATAATATTTTTTTTATAACCTTCATTTTTACTTAATTTTAGTTACCATAAATTTAAGGAATTATCTATGACTTTAAAAGAATTTTACAAACATTTAACCTATGTAAATAGTTCGCGAGAAAACAGGTTAAAAAATGCCAAAATGGTGTTAAACGATATAGGTTTACTCCCAAAACTTATAACTATTCTATTTATGGTGGATGATAAAGTTTCATGTAAAGCTGCATGGGTTTTAGAATTTATTTGTGACAAAAAACTCGATACTTTTATTCCATTTCTAAATAAATTTACGAGCAATATTCACAAAGTACATTTAGATTCTGCTGTACGACCTGTAGCGAAAATTTGTGAGTATTTGGTAAAAGCATTCTATTCTAAACACGACAATAACATAAAAAATGCATTAAACCCAATTTACCAGGAACGTATTATCGAAACATGTTTTGATTGGATGATTACAGATCAAAAAGTTGCTGTAAAAGCATACTCAATGAATACACTGTATTTATTAGGTCAAGATTACAACTGGATTCATCCGGAGTTAAAAATGATTTTAGAACGTGATTATAAAACTGGCAGTGCCGGGTTTAAAGCAAGAGCACGTTATTTACTAAAGAAGTTAAAAAAGTAGTATTGTAATTTAAAAGCTTCAAGCTTCGGTCTTCATTCTAAAAGAATTATCTTAGCAACTTTAAAACACAACACAACCTATGTCCTTATCAACGCTTAATGCTATTTCTCCTATAGATGGTCGCTACCGAAGTAAAGTTGAAGCATTAGCTCCTTATTTTTCTGAAGAAGCTTTAATTAAATATCGTGTTTTAGTTGAGATAGAATACTTTATTTCGCTTTGTGAAATTCCGCTACCTCAACTTTCAGGTTTTAATGCAGATCTTTTTGATGACTTAAGAGCACTTTATAAAGATTTTTCTGCTGAAGATGCCATGGCAATCAAAAAAATAGAGCATGTCACTAACCATGATGTAAAAGCTGTAGAGTATTTTATAAAAGAGCAATTTGACAAGCTAAGCTTGACTAAGTACAAAGAGTTTATTCATTTTGGATTAACCTCTCAAGACATAAACAATACAGCGATTCCTTTAAGCATAAAGGAGGCAATGAATGATGTGTATATTCCAGAATATTTTACTGTTGTTGAAAAGTTAGAAACTTTAGCTACTGAATGGAAAACAATACCAATGTTGGCAAGAACTCATGGTCAACCGGCTTCTCCAACACGCCTTGGTAAAGAAATTGAAGTTTTTGTCGTTCGGCTTAAAGAGCAATTTAACTTATTAAACGATATCCCAAGTGCGGCAAAATTTGGAGGTGCTACTGGAAATTTTAATGCGCATAAAGTTGCGTACCCAAAAATAGATTGGAAAGATTTTGGATCGCGTTTCGTAAATAAAAAATTAGGATTGCAACGCTCGTTTCCTACTACACAAATTGAACATTACGACCATATGGCTGCGCTGTTTGATTGCTTGAAACGTATTAATACAATCATTATAGATTTAAACAAAGATATTTGGACCTATGTGTCTATGGAATACTTTAAACAGAAAATAAAAGAAGGTGAAGTTGGTAGCTCTGCAATGCCACACAAAGTAAACCCAATAGATTTTGAAAATAGTGAAGGTAACCTTGGTCTCGCCAATGCCATTTTTGAACATTTATCCGCTAAACTTCCTGTGTCTCGTTTGCAACGCGATTTAACCGACAGTACTGTATTGCGAAATGTTGGTGTCCCTTTTGGGCATACTATAATAGGTTTTAAATCAACTTTAAAAGGCCTGAATAAATTATTATTAAATGAAGCAAAATTTGCTGAAGATTTAGAAAAAAATTGGGCTGTAGTGGCGGAAGCCATTCAAACCATTTTACGTCGTGAAGGCTATCCAAATCCTTATGAAGCACTAAAAGGCTTAACTAGAACTAACGAAGCAATAACACAAACTTCTATTTCTAACTTTATTGACACTTTGCAGGTTAGTGATGTTATAAAAACCGAACTAAAAGCTATTTCACCTAGTAATTATACAGGAATATAATGAATGACAAAATAACCTTGTTATCTACAGCAGTATTTACACTATTCTTTTTTATAAGTGGATTGCTTGATATTATGAGTCATTTTTTAGTAAAAACAATTTTGTTTGTTGGTTTTATTGGTATAATTATAAATTTAATTCTTGTTAAACTGAAAGATAAAGACAAAAAAAACCTACCAAAATAGATAGGTTTTCCTTATTAACTATATAGTCTTCAATTATAAATTATTGAAGTGTTTTTAATTTCACTATTTAAAGAAACTCATAAACTCTTTAACACTACTTTCATCTGGATTTGCATTTTTTATAACATCTCCAAGCATCATTATTTTAGCAGGTTCCATATTATCTCCTAAAACTCTAATTATTGCAAAGCCTCTTCCTTTAGCACTTGCAAAAATAATTAGTTCATCAATAGAGGTATCTGTACCAATATATTTTACTATAATCTTACCATCGCTAGAATTTCCACCTCGAAATAATTCTTCATATTTTTCGTCTTTTAAAATGTTTTGAATTTTAATTAACTCTGCTTTATATTCCTCTACATTATCATCGGTTAACGTATAACCTAACATATTGAGTTTGTCTATAGACTCGTAAGCCTCTTTTTGCTCATCGCTTAGAGTCGTTTGATCTATATTAACAAAACTTGTAGGTATATCTACCGAAATAAAATTAGGGGTTTCTTGATTGGCTACATAGTAACCCTGCAAGGTCTCTCCATAGTTGCAGCTTGTTAAAACTGCAACTACAAAGAGAGACATTACAATGCTTTTGATTGATGTTTTCATTTTGATGATTTAATCTTTTTTAATTTTTCTTTTTTCCTGCTTTTTCTAAATGCTTACCTCCTGGTAGATCCATTTTACTTGTAAGTTTAGAAATTTGCTTAAGATCTATATCTCCTGTTAACGATAATAGTACGGTTTCTATTTCACGTTTTTTTCCATTAATGGTAATATCTTCACCTTTTGTTAATTCTTTTAAACCTGTAACAA
>JAGLKH010000260.1 GCA_023141985.1 Flavobacteriaceae bacterium
CAAAGCAATTAATAAATGGGACAAAAGACAAATCCAATAGGAAATCGCCTGGGTATTATAAGAGGATGGGAATCCAACTGGTACGGAGGAAATGATTATGGAGATAAACTCGCTGAAGATGATAAAATCAGAAAGTATATCTTCGCTCGTTTATCAAAAGCTAGTGTATCGAGAGTAATCATCGAAAGAACCCTTAAACTTGTAACCGTTACTATCACAACAGCTCGTCCAGGTATCATTATTGGTAAAGGCGGCCAAGAGGTAGACAAGTTAAAAGAAGAACTTAAAAAGATTACAGGTAAAGAAGTTCAAATTAACATCTTTGAAATTAAAAGGCCAGAACTAGATTCATATTTAGTAGCATCAAGTGTAGCACGTCAAATTGAAAATCGTATTTCTTATAAACGTGCTATTAAAATGGCTATTGCAGCTGCAATGCGTATGAATGCTGAAGGTATTAAAATTCAAATTAGTGGTCGTTTAAATGGTGCAGAAATGGCACGTAACGAACATTATAAAGATGGAAGGATTCCATTATCTACATTTAGGGCAGATATAGACTATGCTTTAGTAGAAGCACATACTACTTATGGTAGATTAGGTGTTAAAGTATGGATAATGAAAGGTGAGGTGTATGGTAAAAGAGAACTTTCTCCGCTTGTTGGTTTATCTAAGAAGCAAGGAAAAGGTGGACGAGGTGGTGCTAATAAATCTCGTCGTAGAAGGTAATTTTTTAAATTTAAAGAAAAATGTTACAACCAAAAAGAACAAAATTTCGCAAGCAGCAGAAAGGAAGAATGAAAGGGAACTCTGGAAGAGGGCATACACTTAGTAACGGAATGTTTGGTATAAAATCACTAGACTCAAAGTTTATTACTTCGCGTCAAATCGAAGCTGCACGTATTGCCGCTACACGTTATATGAAAAGAGAAGGACAATTATGGATTAAAATATTTCCAGACAAGCCAATTACAAAGAAGCCTCTTGAAGTGCGTATGGGTAAAGGTAAAGGTGCTGTTGAATATTGGGTGGCTGTAGTTACACCGGGTAGAATCTTATTCGAAGTTGGAGGAGTGCCATTGGATATTGCTAAAGAGGCATTAAGACTCGCTGCACAAAAACTTCCAGTAAAAACTAAATTCATTAAAGCTAGAGATTTTGAAGCTTAATTTATTGATATTATGAAACAATCAGAAGTTAAAGAACTATCTACAGCTGAGTTACAAGAAAGGCTTGGTGAAACTAAAAAGAGTTATGCAGACCTAAAAATGGCTCATGCAATATCACCACTTGAAAATCCAATTCAGTTACGTGCTATAAGACGTACTGTAGCTAGAATTGCAACAGAGTTAACTAATAGAGAAATACAACAATAGTATTCTGCTGAAAGATGGAAAAAAGAAACTTAAGAAAAGAACGTATAGGAATTGTTACAAGTAATAAAATGCAGAAATCCATTGTGGTTGCTGAAGTTAAGAAAGTAAAACACCCTATGTATGGAAAGTTCGTGTTAAAAACAAAAAAGTATGTTGCACACGACGAAACAAACGACTGTAACATTGGAGATACAGTAAAGATCATGGAAACAAGACCTTTAAGTAAATCTAAATGTTGGAGATTAGTAGAAGTAATTGAAAGAGCTAAATAATTATGGTACAACAAGAATCAAGATTAAAAGTAGCCGATAATACCGGAGCAAAAGAAGTTTTAACTATTCGTGTTCTAGGTGGTACTAAAAGAAGATATGCGTCATTGGGCGATAAGATTGTTGTTTCTGTTAAAGATGCAACTCCTAATAGTGGTATTAAAAAAGGATCTGTGGCAACAGCAGTTGTAATTCGCACTAAAAAAGAAGTGAGAAGACCAGATGGTTCATATATTAGATTTGATGATAATGCTTGTGTGCTTTTAAATCCTACTGGAGAAATGACAGGTACACGTGTGTTTGGGCCTGTAGCCAGAGAGCTTCGTGATAAACAATTCATGAAAATTGTATCATTAGCACCAGAGGTACTTTAATACAGAAAATTAAGATGAGAAAGCTTAAAATAAAATCAGGAGATACAGTAAGAGTAATTGCAGGAGACCATAAAGGATCAGAAGGTAAAATTCTTAAGGTATTAAAAGATAAGAATAAGGTGATTGTTGAAGGTGTTAATATGGTAAAAAAACATATGAAACCTGATGCACAAAACCCTCAAGGAGGAATCATAGAAAAGGAAGCATCTATTCAAATTTCTAATTTATCATTGTTAACTTCAAATGGAGAAACAACAAGAGTTGGATATCGAATGGAAGGCGATAACAAAGTAAGGTTTGCTAAAAAATCTAATGAAGTAATATAGTCATGGCATATATTCCAAGATTAAAACAAGAGTATAAAGAAAAAGTAGTTTCTGCTCTTACAGAAGAATTCGGATATAAAAACATCATGCAAGTGCCTAAACTTAAAAAGATAGTTTTATCTCAAGGAGTTGGTGGTGCAGTTGCTGATAAAAAGTTAATCGACTACGCAGTGGACGAGATGTCAAAAATATCTGGACAAAAAGCAATAGTAACAATATCTAAAAAAGATGTTGCTTCATTTAAGTTACGTAAGGGTATGCCAATTGGAGCAAAAGTTACGTTACGAGGAGAACACATGTATGAATTTTTAGATCGCTTAGTTACATCAGCATTACCACGAGTAAGAGATTTTACTGGTATTAAAGCTAGTGGATTTGATGGAAGAGGTAATTACAGTTTAGGAATTACAGAACAAATTATTTTCCCTGAGATTAATATCGATAAGATAAATAGAATATCTGGTATGGATGTTACATTTGTAACTTCTGCTGAAACAGATAAAGAAGCAAAATCATTATTAACAGAATTAGGATTACCTTTTAAAAAGAATTAAGATATGGCTAAAGAATCAATGAAAGCCCGTGAGGTAAAAAGAGCTAAAACAGTAGCTAAATATGCAGCTAAAAGAAAAGCTTTAAAAGAAGCTGGAGATTACGATGCATTACAAAAGCTGCCTAAAAATGCTTCACCTGTTAGGATGCATAACAGATGCAAATTAACAGGAAGACCAAAAGGCTACATGCGTAATTTTGGTATTTCACGTGTTATGTTCAGAGAAATGGCTAATAAAGGGTTAATTCCTGGTGTTAGAAAAGCAAGTTGGTAAAATTATAAATTGGTTACAGGTTTAATAATTATGTTAAAAACCATAATCGCAAATTAATTAATTATGAATACAGATCCAGTAGCGGATTATTTAACAAGAATTAGAAATGCAATGAGTGCAGGCCACAGAGTGGTTGAAATTCCTGCTTCTAACTTAAAAAGAGAAATAACTAAAATATTATTCGATCAAGGATATGTTTTAAGTTATAAGTTCGATGATTCTTCGGTACAAGGAACGATTAAGATCGCTCTAAAATACACAAAAGACACAAAAGAACCAGTGATCAAAAAAATCCAAAGAATAAGTAAACCGGGTTTACGTAAGTATGCAAGTTCTAAAGAACTGCCTCGAATTCTTAATGGTCTTGGTATTGCCATTGTTTCTACTTCTCATGGAGTAATGACAGGCAAACAAGCACAAAGAGAAAATGTTGGAGGAGAAGTATTATGTTACGTTTACTAATAAAAGGTAATAAGAAATGTCAAGAGTAGGTAATAACCCAGTAGCAATTCCAGAAGGAGTTACAGTAGAAATTAACGATAACGTTGTTACAGTAAAGGGAAAATTAGGAGAATTATCTCAAGAGTTTTCTACAGTATCAGTTAAAGTCGAAGATGGTAATGTTTTAGTAAAGCGTTCTTCGGAAGCTAAAGATCATAAATCTAAACATGGTCTATATAGAGCACTTTTTAATAATATGGTTGAAGGTGTTTCAAAAGGATTTACTAAAGAATTAGAACTCGTTGGTGTAGGTTATAGAGCAAACAATCAAGGGCAAAAATTAGAGTTGGCTTTAGGATTTTCTCATAATATCGTTTTAAACATAGCTCCTGAAGTTAAAGTTGAAACAATTTCAGATAAAGGAAAGAATCCAATTATAAAATTAACATCTCACGATAAACAACTTGTTGGTCAAGTAGCGGCAAAGATTCGTTCTTTCCGTAGACCAGAGCCTTATAAAGGAAAAGGAATTAAGTATGTTGGTGAACAATTAAGAAGAAAAGCAGGTAAAACCGCTTAATAAATTAAGTTATGGCATTAACAAAGAACGAAAGAAGACAAAGAATTAAAAACAGAATACGTAAAATAGTTTCTGGTACTCAATCTAAACCGAGATTATCTGTTTTTAGAAGTAATAAAGAAATTTATGCTCAAATTGTAGATGATGTAACTGGGAATACTATTAGTGCAGCATCTTCAAGAGATAAAGATATCAGTTCTGCTAAAGTAACCAAAACAGAAATTGCTGTTATGGTTGGTAAATCTGTAGCCGAAAAAGCTATCAAAGCAGGTGTTGAAACTATATCTTTTGATAGAGGAGGGTATTTATATCACGGAAGAGTAAAATCATTAGCTGAAGGAGCTAGAGAAGCAGGACTTAAATTCTAATAAAATTATGTATCATAAATACAAAAGTGCAGAATTAGTAAAACCAAGTGGATTAGATCTTAAAGATCGTTTGGTTGGAGTACAAAGAGTTACTAAAGTAACAAAGGGAGGTAGAGCATTTGGTTTTTCAGCAATTGTTGTGGTTGGTGATGAGGCAGGAGTTGTTGGCCAAGGCCTAGGAAAATCAAAAGATGTTGCAAGTGCAATTGCTAAAGCAATAGAAGACGCTAAGAAAAATTTAGTTCGTATTCCTTTAGTTAAAAGCACATTACCTCATGCACAAAAAGGAAAATATGGTGGAGCAAGAGTAAATATTATTCCTGCTGCTCCTGGTACAGGAGTTATTGCCGGTGGAGCTGTAAGAACAGTTTTAGAAGCAGTTGGTGTACATGATGTATTGTCAAAATCTCAAGGATCATCAAACCCACATAATGTTGTAAAAGCAACATTTGATGCCTTATTGAAATTAAGAGATGCTAAAAAGATAGCTAAAGAAAGAGGCGTTTCTCTTGAAAAAGTTTTTAACGGATAATTAAGGATAAGATGGCTAAGATTAAAGTAACAAAACGAAGAAGTGCGATTAATCGTTCATTAAGACAAAAAAGAACTCTTGAAGCTCTTGGTTTAAGAAAGATTGGACAAACTGTAGAACACGATGCCACTCCAAATATTCTTGGTATGGTTAATAAAGTTAAACATTTAGTTTCCGTAGAAGAAGCTTAAAAAATAAAACTGGAAAATGGATTTAAGTAATTTAAAACCTGCTGAAGGATCAGTTAAAAATAATAGTAAACGAATTGGTAGAGGGCAAGGGTCTGGTAAAGGAGGCACTTCTACCAGAGGTCATAAAGGAGCAAAATCTAGATCAGGTTATTCTAGAAAACTAGGTTTTGAAGGGGGGCAAATGCCATTGCAAAGACGTGTACCTAAATTTGGTTTTACTAATATTAATCGTAAAGAATACCAAGGTATTAATTTGGATACTTTACAACAGTTGGTTGATGATAAGAAAATAAAAGGGACAATAGATTTAGATGCAATGATTGTTTTTCGTTTAGCTGGGAAGAATGATTTAGTAAAAATATTAGGAAGAGGAGAATTAAAAGCAAAATTAAAAGTATCAGCTCATAAATTTACTGCTTCTGCTAAAGCTGCTATTGAAGCTGCAGGAGGAGAAGCCGTAACTTTGTAAAAATAGACAATGAAATTTATAGAATCCATAAAAAATGTTTGGAAAATAACAGAGCTAAAAGATAGAATCATTCTTACTTTAGGAATGCTCTTGGTTTATCGTTTTGGAGCTCAAGTTGTTCTTCCTGGTATTGACGCAAGTCAACTAGGGGGTATAGCAGATAAGACTTCTGAAGGAATATTAGGGTTACTAAATGCATTTACAGGTGGAGCATTTGCAAACGCTTCAGTTTTTGCATTAGGGATTATGCCTTATATTTCAGCTTCAATTGTAGTGCAACTAATGGGAATTGCAATTCCATATTTACAAAAATTACAAAAAGAAGGTGCTAGTGG
>JAGLKH010000261.1 GCA_023141985.1 Flavobacteriaceae bacterium
GAAACAGTTGGGCCAAAGATAGCCCGGGAATTTTTATTTAAACATGATGTAGATAGTGTTGTTATAGAACATGTAGTAAATATTATAGAAAACATCTCCTTTAAGGGTGGAAATGAAGCTCAAAAATTTCGTTCCCCAGAATTAGATGTTATCCAGGATGCCGATCGATTAGACGCCATTGGAGCCATTGGAATTGCGCGTTGTTTTAATTATGGTGGTTTTAAAAACAGAACATTATTCGATCCTTCTGTTAAACCAAATATGAATATGTCTAAAGAAGAGTACAAAACTTCTGCCTCACCTACTATAAATCATTTCTATGAAAAGCTACTTCTATTGAAGGACAAAATGAACACGTATACAGGACGGCAAATTGCTGCAGACAGGCATGCCTTTATGGAGAATTTCCTGGGTCAGTTTTATGCAGAATGGGATGGTAAAAAATAGCATTTCATATAAAACTATTGAAGGTATTCCTGAAGTATCTATATACCAGGAATTAGAAAAGTTATATGTGAAAATTTTTGATGATGCTGATCTGGAATTCTTTAAACAACGTATTTTAGAACATCCTCAACTATATACTGTTTTAGCATATAACGATCATATTTTAGCTGGATTTAAGGTTGGCTACCCAAGAGATGACACGGCTTTTTATAGCTGGATTGGTGGTGTTTTACCTCAATTTCGGAGACAAGGTATTGGCTTAAATCTGACTAAAATTCAAGAGAAATACGCTAAGGCTAAAGGGTTTACTAAGTTGAGAACCAAATCAATGAATCAATTTAAGCCAATGATGATTTTAAATCTTAAAAATGGGTTTGATATTTCAAAGGTTTATACAAATGCTAAAGGTCAAACTAAAATAGTGTTTGAAAAATCCCTCTAAATAATAAATTTTTTATTCACCCGGAAAATTTGCCTTTCGTTTTTCCAAAAATGCCGATGTCCCTTCTTTAAAATCGTCTGTACCAAAACAGTTACCAAATTGTTCGATCTCAACATCAAATCCATTAACGCCATCTTTAAAGTTAGCATTTATTGCTTTTATCGCTGACTTAATGGCTACTGAGGAATTCCTCATAATCTTTTCAGCAATTTTTTCGCAAAGTGGTAACAATTCTTCAGGAGTAGTTACATGATTTATTAAACCATAATTAAGGGCTTGATTAGCATCTATCATTCCAGCCGTCATTATCATTTCCATAGCGCGTCCTTTGCCTACTAATTGCGGGAGGCGTTGTGTACCACCATAACCCGGAATAACTCCAAGCGATACTTCAGGTAACCCCATTTTTGCGTTGTTACTTGCAAGTCTAAAATGACAAGCCATTGCTAATTCTAATCCGCCACCTAATGCAAAACCATTAACTGCTGCTATTACCGGAGTCGATAAATTTTCAATAAGATCAAACAATAATTCTTGTCCTTCGGCTGCTAATTCTTGCCCTTCTTCTACATCAAAATCAGAAAACTCGCTTATATCTGCTCCTGCTACAAAGGCCTTTTCACCACTTCCCGTAATAATGATAACTTTGATGTTTTTATCTTTATTAGCTGTATCAAAAGCTTCATGAAGTTCTTGAATAGTGTCAATATTTAGAGCATTTAATTTTTTGGGTCTGTTAATGGTAATTAATATAATCCCATCTTGTGTTTCTGTAAGGATATTGTTGTAACTCATAATTAATAATGATGAGATTCCTGTTTACACAGGAAAAAAATTATTCTTTTGGAAAGGATACTTTAAATATAGTGCCTTTACCCTCTTGAGATGTAAAAGTAATACTTCCGTTATATGTTTCCACAATTTTTTTAATCATTGGCAGCCCTAATCCCATTCCACTCGTCTTAGTTGTGAATTTTGGTTCGAATACTTTAGGCTTATTTTCTTCAGATATGCCATTACCATTATCTTCAACTGAAATAATAACATTATTGTCTTGAGAATATACATTTACTACAATTTTCGGTTTCCGGGTAATAGGAATAGATTGAATTGCATTTTTAACCAAATTAGTAACAACACGTATAAGCTGTGTTCTATCAAACTTGGCAATAATATTATTTTCGATTGATGTAAAACTAATATAGTCTTCAGTAAAAATATCCAGGGCTAAATTAACAACCTCAACGATATTAAGCATTTCACTTTTTTGTGCCGGCATTTTAGCAAAATTTGAAAATGCCGAAGCAATTGAGCTCATCGTATCTATCTGTTGAATTAAAGTCTTACTATATTCTTCAACTTTTTGATGAATTTCAGGATCTTTAGGGTCGAATTTGCGTTGAAAACTCTGCACACTTAATCGCATTGGTGTTAACGGATTTTTTATTTCGTGAGCCACTTGTTTTGCCATTTCTCTCCAGGCAAGTTCTCTCTCGCTTTGGGCTAATTGAACAGCGCTATCTTCGAGTTCATCAATCATGCTATTATAAGACTCTACTAATACTGAAACTTCTTGGCTCGCTCCTTTAAGTTCTATTTTTTGATTATGTTTTTCTAATCGTGTTTCTTTCATTTTATCACTAATTGTTTTAAGTGATCGAGTAATAAATCTTGAAACAAAATATGCAAAAGCAATGGCAACTAACAGCATTACAAAATACGCATAGCCTAAACGCACTAAAAACTCTTTAAGCTCTGCAGCATTAAATGAATCATCTTCAAAATAAGGAACATTTAAAATTCCTAAAGGTTTTGCTTTAGAATCTGTAAATATGGTATATGAAGAACGATAATCTCCTCCTAACTGCACATTTTGTTCTACATAACGTTTATTAATGCTTTGCGCTAATTTATTTAAAGCATTTGCTGAAATACATTTAGTAAGTGTGTCGCTTTGAAAACTCGGTGTAGAACTCTTTATTAGTGTTCCTTCTAAATCGTATAAATTAAATCCAACACTTAAAATGTTAGTGATTTCGTAAATTTTATCTTTAAAGATCAGTCCTAAATTCTCGGTTGTAACGGGATAGGTTGTTTGTCTTAATACATTATTAATACTAGATAATAGTTGCTTTTCTTTTCTCTCAAGACGCTGCTCATGATAATCTTTGGATTGTTCGTTATATTGATAAATTGTAACAGCTGCAATTAATATAGAGGCTACTACCACTAATAATATCATATAAAGAAAAATACGAGAACGTAAAGAAAGTCTGTTTGTAGCCATTAATAAAAATTCTTTATAAATATAGCAATAATCAAGCCACCTAAGCTTTAGGGTTTTTTTCTCTTATTCTTTTATAAAGTTTTATACCTAATATTAATAATAAAACTAAAACAAATATTCCTATAACACCAAAAATCCAATCGATACCGTTTCTTAAGATTACTAAAAACACTACTGAAAACAAAATAATAGTCGATCCTTCATTCCAAATTCGCATAAAGTTTGATGTGTATTTTACATCATCTCTTTGCAATTGTTTAAATATTTGATGCGTCTTTAAATGATACAAAATAAGCAAAACAACTAAAACTAATTTTACTATCATCCAGTTTTCATTTAGCAAGTTCGGCATTAAAACTAATAGCCAAACTGCAAAGATTGTAGTGAGTATTGCTGATGGCCAGGTAATAATAACCCATAACCTCTTGGTCATTAGTTTTAATTGCTCTGCTAAAATTTCTTTGTCTGGCGATGGTTTATTATTTGCTTCTATATGATATACAAACAGTCTGGGTATATAAAACAATCCTGCAAACCAGGTTATAACAAAAATAAGATGGAGTGCTTTTATGTATTGATAGTATTCCATTAATCTTCAATAAATAAATAATTCAGTTTTTTGGTGTTGAAAGCAGCATTAAAAGCTTTAATCTCATTATCAATTAAATTATTGAAAGCTTTAAGCTGACTGTTAATCTCTTTAGATAGTTCATTTTTTACAGCAATGTCCTGTTCTGTAGGAGGAAAATCCCCCATGCTTACAAGCGAATTTAAATGCCCTAGCTTGTTTGTTAGTTTAATTGGGAAATTTAAAGGATCTTGGCCACTTCTATTTTTGGTTTGATATAACGCTTTTTCTATTTCTGAAAACTGTTCTTTTAATGCTTTAGCTTTATCAACTAAATCTTTAACATTTTCGTCATCTTTATATTGTGCTTCAAAAGCGCTTAATTGTTCTCTTATCTTTCTAATTTTTTTAATGGACTTGTGAGCTTCATCCATCGTTTTATTTACATCCTTTATAAAATCGAATTGCTTTTTCATTCCAGATAAATTAGTCTCTGATCTTGGATCTGCCACAATTGTAAAAGGCTGCGAAATACTTTCGCCATTAACATTAAGGCTTACTTTATAATCTCCGGGAATTGCTCTAGGACCCGATAGGCTTGCCCACCATAAAATCATTCCTTTAAGACGTTCGGCACCATCATAAGTCATATTCCATACAAATTGATTTGCTCCTTTTTTTACTTCTAATTTATCTTTCTTTTTGTTTTTTGTACTAAATGTTTTAATAGTATCGCCTTTAGTATCAAAATAGGTAAGAGATACTTTATCATCATCTTTGTAATTCTTTAAATAAAAATTGGTCATTACCCCATTTGGATGGTTTGTTCCTTCGGTTTTACTCCCTTTTCTACTTCCACCTCGCATTCTATAGGTGTCTTTTGGATGAAACAAAATATTTTTGTCTTTTGTTGCTGCGTATAATTGATGTAGAACCGTTAAATCGTCAAAAATCCACAAACTTCTACCTTGAGTTGCAACAATTAAATTATTATCTTTTATTACTAAATCTGTAATTGGAACAATCGGTAAGTTTAATTGGAATGGTTTCCAGTTTTTTCCATCATTGAAGGAAATATACATTCCTGTTTCAGTACCTGTATAAAGTAGTCCCTTTTGTTTTGGATCTTCACGGAGTACTCTTGTAAAGTGTTCTGAAGCAATTCCGCTAGTAATCTTTGTCCAGGTTTTTCCGTAATCTGTAGTTTTGTAAAGATAGGGTGCAAAATCTCCTGTTTTATATTTCGTCCCGGCTACATAGCATGTTCCTGCATCAAAAGCACTTGGCTCAATACTATTAATCATCATCCATTCCGGCATTCCTTTAGGAGTTACATTCTCCCAATTATTCCCTCCATCTTTTGTAATATGAACTAAACCATCATCACTGCCAACCCAAAGTAAACCTTCTTGTAATGGTGATTCTTGTGCAGCAAAAATGGTGCAATAATATT
>JAGLKH010000262.1 GCA_023141985.1 Flavobacteriaceae bacterium
GAATTTTTAATCGAACTCAGGTTTAGAACATATCTTTAGAAACAGCAATTGTAAGTTCTTCATTATTCATTAAAGTTTTAGCGAGTCCTTTAGTTTTTATCAATTCATAAGTATAGAAAAACTTCATAGTATGAATTTTGCTTTCATAAAACTCATTAGTTTGGTTTCCATTCTTTTCTTCTAAAACTTGACTTGCTTCATTGGCTATTTTCAACCACTGCCAACCCACTACAATAGTCCCTAAGAAATCCATAAAGACAGTTGCATCAGCAAGAAAACGTTCATAATTTCCTTTTAAAGCATGAGGCATTAATGCACCTATTACTTTTTGCACCAAACCTAAATTTTCTAATAAATTATTTGCGTAAGGTTTTAACTCATCATAGCCACTGGCATCTTTTATTGTTTGCTGAATTTCAACAGCTAATAATTCGAGAGCTTTACCTTTTTTTGCAGTAATTTTTCTACCTAATAAATCTAGTGATTGAATTCCTGTAGTACCTTCGTACAAAGCGATAATTCTTATATCTCTATAATATTGTTGTGGCATAAAATCGAAACAAAATCCATAACCTCCTAAAATTTGAACGGCATTACTTGTTGATTCTATACCTTTTTCCGCTGGATATGTTTTAGCAATTGGTGTTAGCAATTCTAGTAACAAATTATAGGTTTCTTTTTCCTCTTCAGAAGTACTTGTTATTTCTTTATCATAATAATTTGAGGTTTGAAAAATTAAACTCAATGACCCTTCTACAATAGCTTTTTGAGTGAATAACATCCTCTTAATATCAGGATGATTGATGATGAGCGTTTGTTCTTCATCAGCATTTTTTTGACCAGAGCTATTTAGTTTTCGTCCTTGTGGGCGTTCGTTTGCATATTTTAAAGAGGAATAATACGCTGCAGAAGCAATTGCCGCTCCCGAACGTCCTGTTCCAATTCGTGCTTCATTCATCATTTGAAACATATAAGATAAACCTTTGTGAGGTTCGCCAACCAACCAACCTCTACAATCATCGTTATCTCCAAAAACAAGATGGGTTGTACAATAGCCTTTCTGACCCATTTTTTCAAACTCTCCAGCAACAGCAACATTGTTATAAACCAATTCGCCATTTTCGGCTGGTCTGTTTTTAGGAACTACAAATAACGAAACGCCTTTTATTCCAGCTGGGGCACCTTTAATTCGTGCTAAAACCAAGTGTACAAAATTGCTTGCGAATTGATGATCTCCCGACGAAATAAATATTTTTTGCCCTTTAATTAAATAATAATCTTCATTCGTTGGAGTTGCAGCAGTTGCAACATCTGAAAGTGAACTTCCTGCTTGTGGCTCTGTTAAACACATGGTTCCTCCCCAAGTCAAATCTAACATATTTGGCACATAGGTGTCTTTGAGCTTTTGACTTCCAAAAGAGAGAATTAAATTAGCTGAACCTGCTGTTAGCCCAAAATAGCCTGGCACATGATTATTGGCAGCTTCCATAATAAAATACGCAGCATGAAAAATGGATGATGGCA
>JAGLKH010000263.1 GCA_023141985.1 Flavobacteriaceae bacterium
CTTTTGTTGAGTTCATCATTTATATTTCAAAAAAAATATCTGTTATAAAAACTGCAATAAAATCTATAATAAATAATAGCATAGACGCAAAAACAACAGCCGAATTTGCTGCCACGCCAACACCAACAGTACCTTTTTCACAATAATAACCTTTAAAACAGCCTACTAAACCTATGGCAAAACCAAAAAAGAATGTTTTTATTGTTGCAGGAATGATATCGCCAAATTCAAGAGCATTAAAAACTTTAATAAAATAAAGTTGAAAGGAAACATCTCCTTTTAAATTTTCTATTATATAAGAACCCCAAAGAGCGATAGCATCACCAAAAATCACTAAAATGGGTAACATAAGTGTTGCAGCTATAATTCTTGTAACTACTAAATATTTAAATGGATTGGTTCCGGAAACTTCCATAGCATCAATTTGTTCTGTAACTCGCATAGAGCCTAATTCGGCTCCAATCCCTGAAGCAATTCGTCCAGCAAAAATTAATGCTATAATAACAGGGCCAATTTCTCTAATAATAGAAATACTAACCATTGATGGCATCCAGGATTCGGCTCCAAATTCTTGTAATGTTGGTCGTGTTTGCAAGGTCAATACTAAACCAATGATAAAGCCTGTTATACCAACTAATAACAAAGAACGATTTCCAATATTATAACATTGCTTCAATAGCTCTTTAAATTCAAAAGGTTTAGTAAAGACCTCTTTAAAAAAACGACCGGCAAAATAGGCCATTTCACCAATTTCTATAAAGAATGCTTCTGTTTTACTTATTATTTTGTTAAATACTGGCAATTTAATTCATTTATCATTTACTCAAATATATTCTAATATGGCTATATATAAAATGATTTAAGTCATATATAGATACTGATAATTATTATTTAAACCTATTTTGGAATGTAATTAATTTGCAAAATGAATTAGGATGAGCATTCTTACATAAAGGCAGTAAAAGTAGGTTTGTTAAAATTCTCTGATTGTGATTTGACCTTTTATCTAAAAGAGTTAAGTAAATATGGAACTTTAGACAAAAAAATATTGACACTATTTTTGAACTGGGTTACGAAGATGCTTCCAGAACATTAGATAATAGCACATTCAAGCACATCATTATTCATTGGAGGGGGAGGGAAGTCGCTTAATGTCGACCTTTAATGGAAATAATAGGGGTGAGTGAAGTCGGGAATGGAATCGTTTTTTATTAGTTTAAACTATGTATTAATTATTCTGTTCTTGTATTGTTTCCTCTCTTCTTTTTAAATCTTTATTAATTCCTTCTAACCATTCAAAATGTCTCTTAATTTCTTCACTCCTATTTTTTAAAAGATTCTTTTTCCCATCTCTAATCTGCTGATTTTTAACTTTCTTCTCTTTATACTGTTCATCTTTCCTTATTTCGCATTCACTTATTCTATCTCGTTTTCTTTTTTCCAGGTAAACAGAAGAATAAGCCCAGAGATACATTAATCCAAACATTAATATTATTATTAATAATATTATGAGTCCATCTTTCATGATTATCGAAGTTTAATATTTACTAAATATAAGAAATTCAGTTAAATATGTAAAATTTATTGTACAAAAAAGCCTTACATAATTATATAAGGCTTTTTATTTTTTAAAAGTAATGCCTGTAATTAATTGTCTTTTTTCAATTTATC
>JAGLKH010000264.1 GCA_023141985.1 Flavobacteriaceae bacterium
CAGCTACTTCTACTGCTGCATCAGCTGTTTCTTCTACAGTAGCTTCAGTAGCATCCCCGGCCTTATCAGCCTCTTTTTTCTCTCTACAAGATGTAAATGACAAACATAATGCCAATACTAACGCAGAACTTAAAATTAGTTTTTTCATTTTTAATGTTTTAAAGTTAATTTTTATGCAATTAATAACATCTAATGTTTCTTAACAAATATTTTTAACATTTTTTAATGATATTGTTAAAAGCATACTTTTTTCATTCTATTTACGTATATAATCTATGATTTGGATTACGGCTCCACGATTTTTTGATATATATGACGCGTTTGCTTTGCCAGATTGAACTCTTTTTTCAGTATTTAAAACTAAAGAATCCATAATAGCATTAAACTCTTTTTGGTTTGAAATAGAAAACATACCACCTCTTTCTATCATTTTGTACGCTTCAGGAAATTTTTTATAATTTTCGCCAATAATTATAGGTACTCCAAAAACTGCAGGTTCTAAAGTGTTGTGTAGGCCTGTGGTACCAACAGCACCACCTATATAAACAATATCTGCATAGCTATATATTTTCGATAGAATACCTATAGTATCAATAATTAAGACTTGATAGTTTGAGAGTTCTAATTTTTCTTTTTCTGAAAACAGAATAGTTTTCTTTTGTAATGAAGATTTTAAACCCTCAATTTGATGTGATTTTATATTATGAGGTGCAATTATAAATTTTAAATCTTCTGATGCTGAATTAATAAAATTTATAAATAATTTTTCATCCTCAGGCCAGGTACTTCCAGCCACTATACAAAGTTTGTCCTGTTTAAAATGTTTAACAAAGTCTAGAGTGTTATCAGTTTGTAATTGATTAGAAACTCGATCAAACCGGGTATCACCCGAAACAGTAACATTATTAAAACCAATAGATTTCAGCAATTTTTTTGAATTGTCATTTTGAACAAAAAAGTGTTCAAACGCCTTTAAGGATTTACGCATTAAAGTTCCATAAAGCTTGAAAAAACTTTGGTCTTTTCTAAATAATGCAGAAATTAATATGGATCTAATTTTTCTTCGATCTAATTCATTCAAATAGTTTGGCCAAATTTCATACTTCACAAAAATAACCAAATCAGGATGTACTAAATTTAAAAATGTTTTTGCATTATGTTTAGTGTCTAAAGGCAAGTACACAACAATATCTGTTAAAGGATTTTTTTTACGGATTTCGAAACCAGAGGGTGAGAAAAAACTCAATACTATTTTATGATTAGGATAAATATTTTTTATTTCTTCAAACACAGGAAGCCCTTGCTCATATTCGCCAAGTGAAGCACAATGAAACCAAATCACGTTATCTTTAGACGAAATATTTGATTTTAAGATCTTAAAAGTATTCGTCCTTCCAGTAACACCTAATTGAATTTTTGAATTAAAAAGTGCAATGATTTTTAAATGAAATGCAGCAACGTACGTTATTATGTTATAGAGAATTCTCAAAGTTTTTTCTTTAGAGCTAAAATACATTACTTTATCTTAATTTCATTGGCATACAATAATGATTTTCGTATTTTCGTGACCTATGAAAAAAATTCAAATGGTTGACCTAAAAGGTCAATATGATGGCATTAAAGATGAAGTGAATACTTCGGTAATAGAAGTTTTAGAATCAACAGCCTACATCAATGGGCCTAAGGTTCATGAGTTTCAAAAGAATTTAGAAAACTATTTAGGCGTTAAACATGTAATACCTTGTGCAAATGGTACAGATGCCTTACAGATTGCTATGATGGGTTTAGGATTAAAACCAGGAGACGAAGTCATTACTGCCGATTTTACTTTTGCAGCAACAGTTGAGGTCATTGCACTATTACAATTAACTCCTGTTTTAGTCGATGTTGATCCTAACGATTTTAATATAGATATAGAAGCCATTAAAAAAGCAATTACTCCAAAAACAAAAGCAATTGTACCTGTACATTTGTTTGGGCAATGTGCAAATATGGATGCCATTATGGAGCTTGCTAAAGCACATAACTTATTTGTTATAGAGGATAACGCCCAAGCCATAGGTGCAACATATACTTCAAAAGATGGAACAAAAGCAAAAGCTGGAACTATTGGGCATGTAGCTTCAACATCATTTTTTCCTTCAAAAAACTTAGGATGTTATGGAGATGGAGGTGCAATTTTTACAAATGATGACGATTTAGCACATATTATTCGAGGTATTGTAAATCACGGAATGTATAAGCGTTATCATCATGATGTAGTTGGAGTTAATTCACGACTAGATTCTATACAAGCAGCAGTTTTAAACTCAAAATTACCTCGTTTGGATGAGTATTGTAGTAAGAGGAGGGAAGCAGCTAATAAATATGATGAAGCGTTTAGAGGGCAAGATCAAATCACTACGCCTTATAGAAGTGGTGTAGATGACAATCACGTGTTTCATCAATATACTTTAAAAGTTAATGGTGTAGATAGAGATGTGTTGGCACAACACCTAAATGATAACGGAATTCCATGTGGAGTTTATTATCCAATTCCGTTACATAATCAAAAAGCGTATCAGGATTCACGTTATAATGAAGATGATTTTACAGTAACAAACCAATTAGTTAAAGAAGTTATTTCACTACCAATGCATACCGAACTTGATGATGAACAAATAGAATTTATTACTACCACAATTATAGAATTTGTAAATGGGTAAAATACTTGTAACAGGTGGTCTTGGTTTTATTGGTTCTCATACTGTTGTTGAATTGCAAAACGAAGGGTTCGACGTAGTAATTATTGATGATTTGTCCAATTCTTCAATAGATGTTTTAGACGGAATTACATCAATAACAAAGATCACCCCGATTTTTGAAAACTTTGATTTAAAAGACAAACCAAAAGTTCAAGCGTTTTTTAAAGTGCACCAAGATATCGTAGGAGTTATTCATTTTGCAGCGAGTAAGGCTGTTGGCGAAAGTGTTGAGAAGCCATTATTGTATTACGAGAACAATATTAACCCTTTAATTTATATACTTCAAGAGCTACAAAAATTAGAAGCTTCTAATTTTATTTTCAGTTCATCCTGTACAGTTTATGGGCAGGCAGATGATTTACCAATTACTGAAAATGCTCCGATAAAGAAAGCCGAGTCGCCATATGGGAATACAAAACAAATAGGCGAAGAAATAATTAAAGACACCTGTCTTGTAAGTCCAAATCTTAATGCTATTGCATTACGTTATTTTAATCCTATTGGAGCGCATGAAAGCACAAAAATTGGAGAGTTGCCAATTGGTGTGCCCCAAAACCTTGTACCTTTTATTACGCAAACTGCTATAGGAATTAGAGAACAACTTTCGGTGTTTGGAGATGATTATCCTACGCCAGACGGTACTTGCATTCGGGATTATATTCATGTCGTAGATCTTGCAAAAGCTCATGTTGTAGCTTTACAGCGTTTAATTAATAAGACGAATACCCTTAATTACGAAACCTTTAATGTTGGAACTGGTACCGGGAGCTCTGTATTAGAAGTTATTAAATCTTTTGAGCGAGTTTCCGGACAAAAATTAAATTATAAAATTGCAAATCGAAGAGCAGGTGATATTATCTCTGCTTATGCCGATACAACCAAGGCAAACGATGAATTAGGATGGAAAGCGGAGCTTACCCTGGATGATGCTATGAGTTCTGCCTGGAAATGGGAACAGCAAATAAAAAAAAATAACTAAACTTTGTTATCACATATTATTATTTACAAAAACTATCTTATGAAAAAACTACTTTTTCTTCTGGCTGTATTATTTTCTATTAGTATTACTGCCCAAAGCACCTATTTACATTGTGGCAAATTAATAGACACTAAAAATGGTAAAGTACTGACAAATAAAACAGTTGTTGTTTCCGGAAAAAAAATCCAATCTGTTATAGATGGATATGTAACACCAGAGAATTCGGATGATACCGTTATCGATTTGAAGGATAAAACCGTAATGCCAGGACTTATAGATCTGCATGTGCATATTGAGAGTGAATATAATCCAAGGGTTTTCTTGTCAAAATTTATTGATAATGATGCTGATGTCGCTTTTGGCTCATTACCTTATGCTAAAATTACTTTGATGTCTGGATTTACTACTGTTAGAGATATGGGAGGAAGTGGTGTAAACATTTCGTTGCGTAATGCGATTGCTCAAGGAAAAGTTATAGGACCTAGAATATTTACAGCAGGAAAAGCCATAGGAACAACTGGCGGACATGCCGATCCAACAAATGGTATGCGAAAAGAACTTATGGGAGATCCCGGACCTAAAGAGGGTGTAATTAATAGTGTTGATGATGCTAAAAAGGCGGTGAGACAGCGTTATAAAGATGGTGCAGATGTGATAAAAATTACGGCTACAGGAGGAGTGTTAAGTGTGGCTAAAAATGGTCAAAATCCTCAATTTACTTTAGAAGAAATTAGAGCGATCTGTGATACAGCAAAAGATTACGGAATGACTATCGCTGCACATGCCCATGGTGACGAAGGGATGAGAAGAGCAATTATTGGAGGTGTAACTACAATTGAGCATGGCACATTAATGAGTGCAGAAACAATGGAATTAATGAAAAAGCATGGTACCTATTATGTGCCAACCATTACCGCTGGAAAAGAGGTGGCAGATAATGCTAAGATTACGGGATTTTATCCAGATATTATTGTGCCAAAAGCATTAGAAATTGGACCGAAAATCCAGAATACTTTTAAAAATGCATATAAAAACGGTGTAAAAATTGCCTTTGGTACTGATGCAGGTGTTTTTCCTCATGGAAGAAATGGAAAAGAATTTGGTTATATGGAAGAGGTAGGTATGCCAGCAATGGAAACCTTACAATCGGCTACTATTACTAATGCCAAAATACTTAATATGGAAAACGAACTTGGACAAATTACTGTTGGATTTCTTGCTGATATCGTTGCAACAGATGAGGATCCAACCCAAAATATTCATACAATGGAAAATGTTGTTTTTGTAATGAAAGAAGGGAAAGTTTATAAACAATAAAAAGCTATGTCATATTGAGCACACGCGTGTAGCTTTAACTTTAGTGCAAGCACAATCGAACTCAGGTTCAAAGATTCTTTACTATGTTTGGAATGACAATTAGAATATTTTTTCTATTTAGCTTTTCGATATATATAACTTGCAATTAGTATCATTATCATTCCTGTAGTGACAGACAGGTCTGCCATATTAAAAATTCCAGTTTTAAAAACACCTCCTAGATCAATATGAAGAAAATCGGTTACCGAACCATAAATTATCCGATCGTAAATATTTGCAAAACCACCTCCTAAAATACAAGAAAAACCAATTAAAGAGAGTTTGTCTATTGATTTGTCTTTAAAAACATAGCGCAATAGAAATCCTAAAACCGCAATAGGTAAAATAAGTAATACAATAATTTTAATCGTAGGATTTAAATCACTTCCCATACCTAAAAAGGCACCTGTATTTTCAACATTAGTAAGTATAAGTGTATCGCCAAGGAGTTGAGTTTCTTTAAAAGGATCAACATAGTTTCTAACCCAAAATTTTGAGATCTGATCAATAGCAATATTTACGACTATTATTATAATTATAAAAGCTGAACGAGATAGTTTCATAGTTATTCTTGTGATTCAAAAAGGGCTGAAGCCGTTTCCACATTTCTATTAATTTTTCGTACTAATCCTTG